>CAZFYJ010000021.1:0-4149 GCA_964523215.1 uncultured Sphingomonadaceae bacterium
GTGATCCACTCGGGAGACAGTGTGCGGCCGGATGGGTTTCGTATTGAATATGTCATTGATGGCGTCAAAAAAGTCAGAAACTTTGAAAATAAGGCCGGTGGGCAATGACGGCAGATGCATATGAACAGATCGCCATAGTGCTGAATGAAGCATGCCCGCCCGGCTACACGAAGGCCTGGATCATGGCCGAAGTCGGTGACGACTGGGACGATCAGGAGGTTTGGTGCGAAACCGCGGCTGGAAAAAACCAGCCCGATATTGAAGCGCAAAAGCAGTTCAAGGTCGGAAAATCACTGCGCTCAATCCGTGCATCGATGACCATCCCCGGCGAGAAGCCCTGGTCTCGCTGCACCTTCACCCTGTTTCCGGACGGCAAATTCAAATTTGATGTCCAATATGATGATGAGGCGTAGCACCGAGCCAGCAGCCTTATCCGCGCGGGCGCTTTGCGGGGCGGTGCCAGCGCCCCGCCGTACTCAGCTTCCGGATCAGACACTGCGGCTGGATAAGTTTAGGCGAAGCTGATCATCCCATCGACAAAGCGCACGCCCTCTGCGCGGTCCTTTGCCAGCAGGAGCGGCCCATCCAGATCGACCCAGCGCGCCTTTTGGGCCAGCGCAAAGGCGGGCGCGATGCCAAGGCTGGTGGAGAGCATGCAGCCCACCATGATATCCAGCCCGCGCATCCGCGCCTTTTCCGCCAGCATCATTCCCGCGGTCAGGCCGCCGGCCTTGTCCAGCTTGATGTTGATCGCCTGAAACGCACCATCGAGCCGATCGAGATCCTCATGCGTGTGGCAGCTTTCATCCGCGCAGAAAGGAACGGGTGAGGCAAGGCCCTTCAGCAGATCCTCCTCGCCGGCAGAAACAGGCTGCTCGATCATAACGACGCCGAGCTTTGCCAGCGCGTGCGCCGCCTCTTCGATATCCACATCATCCCAGCTTTCATTGGCATCGACAATGATGGGCACGCCAGGGGCAGCGCGGGCGACCGCGGCGACCCGATCCAGATCGCCCTCGGCATCCTCTTCGTCGCCGCCAAGCTTTAGCTTGAGCAGCTTTGCCCCGCGCGCGATGGCGGCCTTCGCGCCGCTTTCCATCGCTGCCGGATCGCCAAGCGACACAGTGAGCGCCGTAGCCAGCGGCCGGGGCGCGGGCAGGCCGGCCAGCTCCCACACGGGCTTGCCCGCCTGCTGCGCCTCCAGATCCCACAGCGCGCAATCCAGCGCGTTGCGGGCGGCTCCCTCCATCATGCTGGCGAGCAGATCCTCCCGCGTGATGGCACGGTTCTGTTTGGCCCGCATCATGATGGCATCGGCGCACAGCTCTGCCGTTTCGCCTTCATAATAGATCGGGGTGGCTTCGGCGATCCCGGTCATGCCGCCTGCCGAGACCTCGCAAATGACGACATCGACGGCGGATTTGGCGCCCCGTGCGATGATGAATTCGCCAGCGACCGGCCAGCGTTCAGTGGTTGCAAAAACGGACAGGCTCATGAAGGCAGGCTCCGGCGGGCAAAGGAGGACGAGACGCCCGCCCTATCCGTTCTCAGCCATGTTTGGCAATCCACGCCTCGACCACAGGCGCAATTTTCGTGCGCCATTTGCCGCCGTTGAAAATGCCGTAATGGCCCGCGCCTTCTGCCATATGATATTGTTTCATCGCATCGGGCAGGTTTTTGGCCAGCTTCAGCGCCGCCTTTGTCTGGCCGATGCCTGAAATATCGTCGCGCTCACCCTCGATCGCGAGCAGGGCAATATCGGTGATCAGCCCCGGATCGACCAGCTTTCCGCGATAGTTGAACTTGCCCTTCGGCAGCAAATGGCGCTGGAACACCACATCCACCGTCTGGAGATAAAATTCTGCGGTCATATCGCACACGGCGCGATATTCGTCGTAAAATTCCTTGTGCTTGTCGGCACTGTCATCATCACCCGCGACCAGATTCTGAAACATCGTCCAGTGGCTGATCATGTGATTGCCCAGGTTCATCGCCATGAAGCCCGAAAGCTGGAGAAAGCCGGGATAGACGCGGCGACCGGCCCCGCGATAATAAGGCGGCACCGTGGCAATCACATTGTGGATGAACCAGTCATGCGGCTTGCTCGTCGCATGCACATTCACCTCGGTCGGCGCCTCGCGCGTGTCGATCGGGCCGCCCATCATGGTGAGGCTGCGGGGACGCAGCGGATGGCCGGTGGCACTCATGATGGCAGCAGCGGCATAAGCCGGCACCGATGGCTGGCACACCGCCAGCATATGCGCGCCACGGCCCGTGCCCGTGCCAGCAACGCCCGCATCCGGGCCGATATGTTCCAGCCATTCGATCAGATAATCGATATAGGATTCAAGATCGAAGCCGCCTCCCGTCAGCGGCACGTCACGCGCGTCGCGCCAATCGGTGATATAGACATCATGGGCGGGGATCATCCGCTCCACCGTGCCCCGCAACAGCGTTGCAAAATGGCCCGACATCGGGGCGACGATCAGCAGACGGGGCTTTTTTTCATGCCCCGGCGCGATGAAATGCTTGAGCTGGCCAAAGGGCTTGCGCGCTTCCACCCGTTCGGTCACGGGCACTTCCTTGCCGTCCACTTGCACGTGCCTGATGCCGAATTCGGGCTTGCCACGCGGGGCCGATGCATGGGCAAACACCTCCAGCGCGCTTTGCATCACGGGTGCCGCACCCAGATAGCGCATGCCCCAGCCCAGCGGCGTCGCGCTCATCCGGTCCAGCAGCGATGCCGTCGCCGTTGCCATCAGGCTGGCGCTGGCCAGCATCGTCTTCTGTGCGTCATGCGCATAATAGAGCATCATGATGTTCCTTGCTTCCCCGCGGCCGGCCAGGGTCTTGCGCCCCGTGCCCTGCCCCCATGGCACCCGTGGGCGCCAGCCAACCATGGGCATTTATGGCCTGCCCGCCATCATTGTGCAACGCAAAAGAAAATCTGCTCGCCTATCCCAGCAGATCAAACAGGGTGCGCCCGCTGAGCCGCGCAAAGCTGGCGCGCGCCGCGTCGAGCGCCGTCATCCGCTGCTGCACCGCAATAATCTCTGCCCCGATATCGGTATCGGCAAGGGTCGAGCGGCGTTCGCGCACGTCGAGCAGCCGGTCCTCAAGGTCCGTTCGCGCCGTTGCCAGTGCCGTTTCGCGCAAGCCCTGGCGTGCACGCTCCAGCGAAAGATGCGCACCGGCTGCCTGCACCTTGTCTGCCGCCGCAGCGAGCCCAGCGCCCCCCGGCGAAAGCGCGGCAACAGCATCGCCGAGGATGGAATCAAGGCTCTGTGGCCCGCCTGCAAGCGCAACATCGCTGATCGCGCTGCGGCTGGCGGTGGCGGGAAGCGAAAGTCCGTCGCCAGCCGGCACCATCAGCGGCGCGGTTGCTGGAAAGAGCGGCGCACCATCATCGTCGGTCTGGCTCAACAGCTGGCCGATCTGGGTGCGGATGGCCGCAAGCTCGGCGGCAATGGCATCGCGGCTTGCCCCCTGCCCTGCCGGGCCGCCGGCCAGCACCATCAACTCGCCCGCCCGCCCCAGCGCCGTTTCCATTGCAGCAAGCGCGGTATCCGCCGCCTTTGCCCGCGAAAGACCGCTGTCGATCGCAAAAAAGGTCGCGTCGGCAGCGGCAATGCGGATATCGGCTCGCTGCACCCGCGCCCAATCGGCCGGCGCATCGGATGGCCGGGCCAGCCGTTCGCCGGTGGCGATGCGCGCCTGGCCTTCGGCAATGCCACGGGCAAGCCGCGCCTGGCGGGCGATTTCATGCTGCGACGAAATGCGGGTAAGCGCGACCATCGGGATGCTCCGTCAGAAGATGTTGAGGATGGACTGGATCGTATCGCGCGCCACCTGGAGCACGCGGGCAGTGGCGTCATAGGCCTGCTGAAGCCTCAGCATTTCTGCCGCCTCGCGATCGAGATCGACGCCGGAAACCTGATCGCGCGCCTGCTCTGCGGTTTCCTTCAGCCGTGTGGCGGCAGCATCATCCGCCCGGGCCTGCTGCGTTTGCAAGGCTGCAAACTGCACCAGATTGATCCAGCTCTGCTCTGCGCCGCTGCCCGCGCGCAGGCCCGCCAGCGCCAGATAATTGCCATTGGCCGCGCCACCGGCCGCCCCTGCCAGCGCATCGGGATCGGCCGTGGCCAGCGC
>CAZFYJ010000021.1:4159-16136 GCA_964523215.1 uncultured Sphingomonadaceae bacterium
GCGTTGCCGCCGTCGTCCCGGCGAGCAGCGCAGCACCCGGCGCGCCGCTGTGTGTCTGCCCCGCGCTGTTCCAGGCATTGAGGCTGGCGGCGAGGTCCGCTGCCAGTGTATCAAGCGCCTCGCGCTGCCGGGCAATGCCCTCTGCCGCGCCGATCAGCCCGGCAAACGCACCTGCGGGAGGCGCTGCGCCAACTGCCGCGCCGTCAATCTGCAGCGCCAGCCGCCCATCGGCTGCCACCAGCACGTCAAGGCTGGCACGCACGCCGGGGCCGAGCAGCATGGTTCCGGCATGATCAAGGCTGACAGTGCCATGCGTGCCCATCGCAATGTCCACCGGCAGCACCGCAGACAGCGATCGCAGCGCCGCATCGCGCCGATCGAGCAGCGCGGCATGGCTTTGCGTGCCCGGCGTGCTGCGCAGCAAATTGGTGTTGATGGCCGCCAGATCGGTGAGCGCCTGATTGGCAGAGGCCGCCGCCTCGCCCGCTGCTGTGGCCGTGCCGGATGCGACCTCGGCCAGGCGGGCTGCCGTCTGATTGATGCCGCGCACGGCAAAATCGAGGCGCTGGTGCATCTCGGCGCGCACGGCAGGATCGCCCGGCCGCGCAGCCGCGCGCGTGCCGGCATCGAAAAAGGCGGCAATGCGGGGGCCTACGCCATTGGGCCCATCCCCCAGCGCCGCTTCTGCCGCGCCGATCCATTGCGCCTGTGCCGATGCGCGGGCCTGATCACCCGTGGCGAGGCGCAGCTGCGCTTCGGCAAACATGTCCGTCTGGCGTTCGACGCCGCCAATCACTGCGCCGTGAAAATCATTGTTGCGCAGATAAATGGGGTTCACTGCCTGATTGGCGGGGGCCTCGGCCAGCCGCACCACGCGGCGCGTATAATCAGGATCGTCGGCATTGGCGATGTTTTCGGACACCGCTGCCAGCGCCGCGCGATAGGCCCGCAGCCCCGATGCCCCCAAGGTCAGCAGATCGGTCATGCCGATGGTCCTTTGCGTGCGGCAAATTGCGTGCGCAGCAGCGCGGCAATGCCGCTGTTGGATGCGGCCATGGCCGCCGCCATGCTGTCTGCCAGCCGTGCGTCGCTCATGTCGCGGAATGTGCCTTGCGCAGCGGACGACAAGGGATCGTCTGCCAGCTTTGCCGCGCGCATGGCCGCCAGCATCTGACGCAGGAACAGCGCCTCGAATGCCTCTGCCGCACGGGCGAGCGCTGCATCATCGCCAGCCCTGGCGGCCTGCCCCCCCGGGGTGGCGGACGCGGGGGAAGGCGCGGGGGCCGAAGCGGGGGAAGGCGCCGCAGCGGCAAAAGGGGCTGGCACCGGCATCACAGGATCACCAGCTCCGCCTTCAGCGCGCCCGCCTGCTTCAGCGCTTCGAGAATGGCGACAAGATCGCTTGGCGGCACGCCGAGCCGGTTGATCGCCGTGACGATATCCTTGAGCGAGGCACCGCGCAGCGGCACCATGCGGGCCACCTCTTCGGTAGCGGCAATATCGCTCTGCGGCTCGATCGTGGTCTGGCCCCGGCTGAGCGGCGCGGGCTGGCTGACGCGGGGATTTTCATCCACCGCGACCGTCAGCGTGCCGTGGCTGACCGCGGCCGGCGCAATCCGCACGGCACCATTGATCACCACGGTGCCGGTGCGCGGGTTCACGATCACACGGGCCGCAGCCTCTGCCGGCTTCACGTCGATATTTTCGATGCGGCTCATCAGCCCGATGCGCGCCTCTGCACCGGGCGGGGCGGCAATGGCGATGGTGACGGCATCGATGGCGCGGGCCGGCTGGCCGAGCGAATTGGTGATGGCCTGCGCCACGCGCAGCGCCGTCGTTGCATCGGGATCGGCAAGGTTGAACATGAGTTCGCTGCCCGCCGAAAGATCATTGGGCACGGCCCGCTCCACAGTCGCGCCGCCCGCGATCCGGCCGGCCGAAGGGATGTTGACCGAGAGCTTTGAGCCATCCGCTGCATCGACACCCAGCCCGCCGACCGCGACCGAGCCCTGCGCGAGCGCATAGATCTGGCCATCGGCGCCCGTCAGCGGGGTGAGCACCAGCGTGCCGCCGCGCAGCGATTTCGCTTTGCCCAGCGCCGATACGGTGATGTCGATGCGCTGGCCGGGCTTGGCAAAGGGCGGCAGATCGGCCGTGATCATCACCGCGGCTGCATTTTTGAGCGCGGGGTTGACCCCGGGCGGCAAGGTGATGCCAAAGCGGCTCATCACGCCCTTCATCCCTTGCGTCGAATAATCGAGCGCATCATCGCCGGTGCCCGGCAGGCCAACGACCACGCCATAGCCGGTCAGCTGGTTGCTGCGCATCGGGGCAAAGCTGCCCAGATCCTTGATCCGCTGGGCCGAAGCAGGGGCCGCGATCAGCACAAGGCACAGCGCCACAAGCGAAAGCAGCGCGCGCATCAGAACGGGCTCACGGCGGAGAAAAATCTGGAAAGCCAGCCTTGCGTGCTGGCGCGGGCCAGTTCGCCCTCGCCGGCATAGGTGATGCGCGCATCCGCCACGCGGCTCGAAAGCAGGCGGTTGTCCGCACTGATATCAGCCGCGCGCACCAGCCCGGAAAGCCGGATATATTCATCACCGCGATTGAGCGTCACGCGCTTTTCTCCACGCACCACCATGGTGCCATTGGGGTTGACGGCAACGACAATGACCGTGATCTCACCCGAAAGCTGGTTCGATTGCGCGGCCGCCCCTGTGCCTTTGAACGACTGGTTGCCGCCCATATTTAGGTCTGTGGGCCTGATGAAATCGAGCGGGCCGGTGACGGGCGGGGTCACGCCGATGTTGCCATCGCGATCGGTCTGCGCGCTGTTGCTCTTGGTGGCGGTGGTGCGCTCCACGAGCTGGATGGTGAGCATGTCGCCGACCCTCGCGGCGCGCTGCCCCGATGTGAGCGGCGCATAGCCTGCCTCGGCCTGAAAAATCGCGCCATTGGCAACGGGCGGCGGCGGCGCGGGTGCCGCAACCGGCGCAAAGGCCGGGTCCGGCCCCTTGATCGCGGTGCCCATGCAGGCAGACAGGAGCAGCGGGGCAAAAATAATGGCGTGGCGCATGGCTTATCCGATCTGCTGATTGATGAATTGCAGCATTTCATCCGTCGTCTGGATCATCTTGCTGTTCACTTCATAGGCGCGCTGCGTTTCGATCATGGCGACCAGCTCCTCAACGACATTGACGTTGGAGCTTTCGAGCATGCCCTGGCGGATGGTGCCGCGCCCGGCCTCGCCCGCCGCGCCCACCTGAGCGGGTCCGCTGGCTGCGGTTTCGGCCATCAGATTGTCGCCCAGCGATTCAAGGCCTGCTGGATTGACGAAGCTCGCCAGCGTGATCTGCCCGATCTGGCTCGGCTCGGCCTGGCCGGCAAGCGTCGCCGAAACACTTCCATCCGCGCCGATGCTGACGCTGGTCGCGCCTTCGGGGATCTGGATTTGCGGCTCGATCGGCAGGCCACCCGCCGTCACCAGCGTGCCCTCTGCCGTCATGCTGAAATTGCCCGCACGGGTATAGCCGATGCTGCCATCGGGCCGGCTCACCTGAAAATAGCCGCCGCCCTCGATTGCAAGATCCAGCGCATTGCCCGATGCCTGCAGCGTGCCCTGGCTTTCCATCCGCGTCATGCCCGCAATGCGCACGCCGGTGCCCAGCGTCTGCCCAATGGCAAAGCGGTTCTGGGCATCGCTCTGTGCCCCGGCGGCCACCATTTTCTGATAGGCCAGCGTCACAAATTCGGCGCGGTCCTTCTTGAAGCCGGTGCTGTTCACATTGGCGAGATTGTTCGCAATCACGCGCATCTTCATGTTTTGCGCATCAAGCCCGGTGCGGGCGACCTGCATGGCCCCGTTGCTCATCATCTGTCTCCTTTTATTCCGGCCGCATCAGGGCGGCGCCCGCCTCATCCAGCGTCTGCGCCGTCATCAGCATCTTCACATTGGTTTCATAGGCGCGCTGCGCCTCGATCATCGCGACCAGCGCCTCTGTGGGGTTCACGTTGGAGCCTTCGAGCGCACCGGGAATGAGCCGTGCGGTTGCATCATCGGGCAACGTGCCGCCGCCTTGCGCGCGAAACAGATTGTCCCGCCCTTTGAGCACCGGAACGCCCGCAGCATTGACCAGCTGGAGCGTGCCCACCTGCTGCGGCTGGGCCGGATCGCCCCCTTGCGGCACGATCCACACGCCGCCATCTTCGGCAATACGCACATCATCGGCCGGGGGAATGCTGATCGGGGCGCCGCCAGCACCGAGCACGAGAAACCCGTCTCCGGTCTGGAGCAGGCCATCGGCTGTCACGCCCAGATCGCCGCGGCGCGAATAAGCGGGATCGCCCGCCGCATCCTCGACCGCAAGCATCGCATCGCCCGTGAGCGCAATATCGAGCGGCTTGCCCGTCTGCGTGACGACGCCGGCTGCCATATCCGCGCTCACCACGGCCTCGCGTGCCTGGGCCCGTCCCGCAAGCGGCCCGTTGTTGAGATAGCGGGCATCGGCATTGGCAATTTCGGCGCGAAAGCCCGTGGTCGATGCGTTGGCAAGATTGTTGGCCGTCACTTGCTGCCGCGCCATCGTGCCGCGCATCGCCGACAGGGCCGTATAGATCATGCGGTCCATGGCCGTGCTCCCTTATGCCGCATCAGACCTGCAGGTTGATGATCGACTGCGTCATGTTGTTCGCCGTTTCGATCGCCTGGGCATTGGCCTGGAAATTGCGCTGTGCGGCAATCAGGCCCACCAGTTCTTCGGTGAGATCAACATTGGCCCGCTCCAGCGCGCCCGAACGCACTGTGCCAAGCGGGCCATTGGCTGCCTGGTTGAGCTGCGGCAGCCCGCTTTCGCCGGTTGCCTGCCAATGCGCATCGCCAATCGGGCGCAGCCCCTCAATCGCAGTGAAGCTGGCAAGCGCCAGTGCCCCCAGCTTCAGCTGATTGCCATTGGCAAAGGCCGCCGTGACGACGCCTTCCTTGTCGATGGAAACATTGGTGAGCACGGCTGTCGGGTCTGCCGGATCGGTTTCAGGCAGAATGAAATCGGTCATGCTGGCAAGCGCTGTCGAGGTGACGCGCCCGGCGGCATCCACTGGCAGCAGCTGCGCCTTGTTGCCCAGCGTATCGACCACCTCGCGGTTGACGTTGACGCTGAATGCGCCGTTGCGCGTGAAGCTGACATCCTGGCGCGGCGGCTGGCCCTTGACGGCAAAAAATCCGTCGCCCGCAATGGCGAGATCGAGCGCCTTGTCCGTCGCCTCCAGCGTGCCTTGCGTGAATTGCTGGGTCACGCCGTTCAGCCGGGTGCCCTGGCCGGCGACCATCTTGGTCGTCTGCGTGGGTGCAGCGGCAAACAGATCGCCAAAAATGGCGCGGCTGCGCTTGAAACCCGCCGATCCGGCGTTGGCGATATTGTTCGATATGGTCGAAAGGTCGGTTTGTGCGCCTTTCAGCCCGGAAAGCGATGTATAAAAAGACATGGGTCAGGCTCCTTGGGTGTTCGGGTTGGATGCGGTGGAGGATGCGGTGGCGGAAGCGCCGGGAACGGCCGGGGCAGGTTGCAGCTTTTCCAGCAGCGCGCCGTGGCGTGCCAGTTCGGCCGCAATATTCTGCAGCGTCAGGTTCATTTCGGCGCTGCCCGCGACCTGAGCGAATTGCGCCATCTGGGCGACCATCTGATTCTGGTCCAGCGGCTTGAACGGATCCTGCGATTGCAGCTGGGCGCTCATCAGCTTCAGGAACGCCGCCTGATCGAGGCTGCTGCCCTGGCTGGCGGAGTTGGCGGGCGCAGCGATGCTGCCCTTGGTGGCATCGATCATCATTTGCCGATCCTTATGGTTTCGATGGTGAGGGATTTGGCGGTGTTCAGCACCTGCACATTGTTCTGATACTGGCGGGCGGCCTCCAGCATATCGACCAGCTCCATATTGGTGTCGACCGCTGCATCCCACACATAGCCTTCCTGATCGGCCAGCGGGTGGGCCGGGTCATGTCGCTTGGCGGGCGCAAGATCAGCGCGGACCACGCGCTCCACGGCGACGCTCGCATTGCCGCGATCATCCATCACCGTGCGGAAAACGGGCTTGAGGCTGCGATAGGCGCGGGCCTCACTGCCCGAAACGGTGCCGGCATTGGCAAGATTTGATGCCGTGCTGTTGAGCCGCGCCAGCTGTGCGCTCATCGCGCGCCCGGCAATGTCAAAGATCGAAAAGCGCTCCATCACTCGCCCTTCCATGCGCGCGTCAGCGTGTTGATGCGGCCTTCGAGAAACGAAAGGGTGGCGCGATAGGCGAGCGCATTTTCCGCAAACAATGTCTGTTCGGTCGAAAGCTCGACACTGTTGCCATCCAGCGAGGGAAACAGCGGCACGCGAAATCCGCCCGATGCCTTGATCGCAGCAGCGGTATCGCGCCCGCCCTCGGTCAGCGACAACGCTTTGGCAAAATCAATGTCCCGGGCCTTGTAGCCGGGGGTTGCCGCATTGGCGATGTTGGACGCGAGCAGCGACATGCGCTGCGAGCGGATCGCCAAGGCGCGCCCGTGAATGCCCAATATGTCGTCCATGGCCAGTTGCTCCCATTGCCTGCGCGTGCGCCCCTAAAACTGGGGGGCAGAGCGCCGTTATGGTTGCTGCCAGTGGGGCGTGGCCCACGGGCGGCTACAAGGCGATGAAAGGCAAGGCGCGTGCCAAACAGACAATTTTGCGCTCCACCCGGCGGAAATGCAGGCCTTTGGGGGCGGGATCTGCGCGCCCGCATGCCGCGGCAGCCCTGGCCGGGCGACATGATTTCCAACGCGAACGTCAGCCAAGGCGTCAGAAAATTGACGCCCCGCGCCCTGGCGGGGCAGCCATGATCGGCGGCTGGATCGATCTGTTCGGCCTTGCCCTGGTGCTGGGCGGCAGCCTGGCCACGGCCACGCTGCAGGCGGGCTGGCTGGGGCTTGCCACCATGGGCCCCGCCCTTGCCGCCAGCTGGCGCGGGCAAGTGGCGGATGATGCAGACGAAGCGGCGCGGCTGGCCGATGTCGCCGAAAAGCTGGTGCGCCAGCAAGGCCGCTGGGCAAGCGAGCAGCTGCACCCGCCAAGCCCTGCCATGACCGCGCTGTTGCGCGCATCGGAGCAGGCCGATCATGCGGCCGATTTCGCCCATGCCCGCGCCCGCATTCTCGATCAGCAGCGCGCCCGCAGCGATGCGGCGTTGCGCTGGTGGCGCGCCCTTGCCGATGCCGCCCCGGTCTTTGGCATGGTGGGCACGGTGATCGGGATGGTGCAGCTTTTTGCCAATGGCCAGGGGCAGACGGAAGGGCTGGCAACCGCATTGCTGACCACGCTTTACGGCCTGCTGCTTGCCGGTCTCTTTGCAAGCCCCGTGGCTGGCCGCCTCGAAGCCCAGGCCAGCGGCGAAGCGCATTGGCAGGAGATGCTGGCCGGGCGGCTGGCCGATATTGTCGCTGCGCGGAGCACCGGCGGATGATGGCGCGACCCCAGCGCTGGGCCGTATCGCTGGCGGACATGTCGCTGCTGCTCGCCTGTGCGCTGTTTATGACAGCCAGCAGCAATGGCCGCCCGGCCCTGCACATCCTGGCAGACATTCCCCTCGATAAGCTCTTCTTGCCGCATGAGGCACGGCTCCACCCCGCAGGCGAGGCGCGGCTGGCATTGCTCAGACAGCAGCTGCCGGCGCAGGCGGCGCTCAGCATCGGGGTCGCGCCCGATGACGCTCCGTCAGCACCGCTCGCCCGGCTCGATGCGTGGGAACTGGCGGCGGCACGCGCAGCGGCGCTGGCCCGCGCACTGCGCACCACCGATCAGGCGACTGCCGCCACCGCCCACCCGGCGGCATCCGGCCGCAACGATCATCTTTATGTGCGCACGGACGGCGCAGTAGCGGACCGGGCGGCTGATCGGGCGACTGATCGTGGGGGGCCCGCCGCGATCATCGGAATGCGCCCTACCGCATCCGGCGGTGCCAGCACGCCGCCTGCACAAATGGCACAATCCTTGCTGCCTGATCGGGCAACACACAGATGAACGGAGCAAAACGCATGCACTTCCGCCCCATGACCCCCCTGCTCTTGACGCTGGCCGCGCTGCCGCTGTCGGCCACGGCGCAGGCGCAATCCGCATCCGCTGCGCCGCGCGCGCTGCAGAATCTGGCACAGCTGGAGCAGGCGATCGCCAGCTTCACTGCCGCACAGACCGGCAGCGCAGGCGGCCTTGCCCGTCCGCTCGACCGGCGGCTGCGGCTGGCCGCATGCCCCGATGCGCCACAGCTGAGCATCGGGCCGATGCACAGCCACATCATCATTTCCTGCCCGGCGCTGGGCTGGCGCTTCACGGCACCGCTCGCGCAGCCGAGCGAGACCATGGTGCTGGCAACCGCGGGCGGCATCCCCATTCGTGCCGCGGCATCCGCGCGCCCGCAATCCGGCGGCGCAGAGCCACCGCTGGTCCGCAAGGGCGATGTGGTGACGCTGATCGTGCCCGGCGAGGGATTTTCGCTGACCCAGAAGGTGACTGCCGACGATCATGGCCGCATCGGCGATGCGATCCGCGTGCGTGCCAGCGTCAAGGCCGCACCAATCCGCGCGATCATCATCAGCGCAGACACGGTCAGCCTGTCGCAATGAAAGGGGGCGATCCGCATCGCGCCGGGACCGGCGCTAAACTTGCGGCGGCCCATGCCGTTAATCGCGTATATGCCCGACGCAACCGGGCAGATTGCAAAGGACAATGCCATGATTCCAGAGCTCGGCAAATTTGATCCCGCCATGGTGCGGGCGCGGGCTGCGGGCAAGGCCACTGGCCCTTCCGCCGCTGAAGCCCAGGCTGCCACGGCCGCCGCACAGCCGGTGGCAGAGCAGAGCCCCGCTGTCCTGCGTCCCAGCGCCAACATGGTGCTGCGCCTGGCAGCTGAAGGCGCGCCGGTCGATCAGCGACTGGTGCGCGAAATCCGCACAGCGATTGCGGAAGGGCGCTATCCGCTTGATCCCAACAAGATTGCCGCTGCGATGATCGCGGTGGATTTGCCGCCCGCCAAGGCATGAGCACTGCTGCGGGCGATCTATCGGCAATCGAGACGGCCGCACGCGAG
Organism: uncultured Sphingomonadaceae bacterium; assembly: GCA_964523215.1. Classification (GTDB taxonomy): domain Bacteria; phylum Pseudomonadota; class Alphaproteobacteria; order Sphingomonadales; family Sphingomonadaceae; genus CAZFYJ01. Next base: position 13,256 of record CAZFYJ010000021.1, read on the forward strand.
CTGATATCAGCACTTGATGCGGGCGATAGCGATGCGATTCTGGCCGCCGCTGCCGATGTGCAGCTGGCCAGCGCGCAGCTGGCCAGCCGCGGTGCCTGGCGCAGCGGCGATACGGCCGCACGCGATGATGTGGCCGCATTGCTGCGTGGCGTTCAGGCACAAATCCGTGCCGCCGAATTGCGCGTCAGATTTTTGACGGACAAGACCGTCTCGCGCCTCCAGATTTTGGCGGATGCAGGCGTGGTCCTGCCCCCGGCGCTTCAGCGTGCCCTGCCATCACGCCTCAAATCGCCCCGGAAACCGGGTGTGGAATCCACAGGACCCTGAATTGGCACGACCCTTGCTGATCCTTCACGCAGAAGGACAGCAACGGCATGAACCAGCCACCCACCGCCCCGATCGGCCGCACGGCCAGCGCCAAGGCGCAGAGCACGGCCGCCATCGCCCGTGCCGCGCGCGCAACCGGCGTCGATTTCTCCTATCTCTACAATCAGGCGCGGATCGAGAGCTCCCTGAATCCGGCGGCCAAGGCCCGCACATCGAGCGCGACCGGGCTCTACCAGTTCATCAATCAGACCTGGCTGGCCGTGGTGGACAGGCATGGCGCCGCGCACGGGCTGGGCTGGGCCGCCAATGCCATCAGCCGCGGGCCGGACGGCCGCTATCAGGTGGCAGACCCGCAACTGCGCCAGCAGATCATGGAGCTGCGCAAGAATCCGGATGCCGCCGCATTGATGGCGGCCGAATTTGCAAGCGACAATCGCCGCTATGTCGAAAGCCGCATCGGGCGGCGGGCAGAGCCGGTCGATCTCTATCTCGCTCATTTTCTGGGCCCGGCCGGGGCAGCCAAATTCCTGGGCGCGCATGCCGTGCGGCCGGATCAGAGTGCGGCATCTCTCTTTCCCCAGGCGGCGGCAGCCAATCGCGGCATTTTCTATGCAAAGGATGGCACGCCCCGCAGCCTGGAAGACGTGCGCAGCCGCTTTGCGGCAAAGCTGGAAGGCGACAGCGGGACCATTGCCCCCGCACGCATGCTTGGGTCTGACGCCGGTGCCGCCGCGCCGATTGCGCCAAATAGCGTGATGCCGGCCGATTATCTGCGCATTGCCCGTGCGCAGGCCGCAGGCGTCAGCGTGGATATTGCCGCCATGCTGCAGGCGATCCAGCCCGGCGGGAGCGATCCCAACGGCAGCGAGCCACCGGTCCACGCCGATCTGCCTGCGCAAGCGGCGGGTGCCACAACCGGCCCGGCTGGAGCGCCATATCCTGTGCGGCCGATCGTCCAGCCTGGCGAGGCGCGGCTCGCTTATCTGATGTTCACGCTGGGCAACGCCAGCTGGGGCGGGCCATTGCGATGAGCGGCTGGCAGGACAAGGCCGGGCGGCTGGGCGCGGCATCGATGCTGCCAGGGGCGGCGTTGCTGCTGCTGGTCTTCATGGTGGTGCCGCTGCCGCCGCTGCTGCTTGATATCGGCTTCATCGCCAACATCCTGATCAGCCTGGCTGTGCTGATGGTGGCGCTCAACGTGCAACGTGCGCTGGATTTCAGCGCCTTTCCGACCATCCTCCTGTTTGCCACGCTGTTTCGCCTCGCGCTCAATGTCGCCTCGACCCGGGTGGTGCTGATGCACGGGCATGAAGGCTCTGATGCCGCAGGCCATGTGATCGAGGCATTTGGCAGCATCCTGGTGGGCGGTGATTATGTGGTCGGCCTGCTCGTCTTTGCGATCCTGATGATCATCAATCTGATCGTGATCACCAAGGGCGCGGGCCGTGTTTCCGAAGTGTCGGCGCGGTTCACGCTCGACGCGCTGCCGGGCAAGCAGATGGCGATCGACGCCGATCTCAACGCCGGGCTGATCAGCGCCGATGAGGCGCGGGCGCGCCGCCAGGATGTCAGCATCGAGGCGGATTTCTATGGATCAATGGATGGCGCATCCAAATTCGTGAAGGGCGATGCCATTGCCGGCGTGCTCATTCTCATCATCAACATTGTCGGCGGCATCATATTGGGCATGGCAAGCCACAGCCTGAGCCTCTCCGAAGCGGCGCAAACCTATGTGCTTCTGGCGATTGGCGATGCGCTGGTGGCGCAGGTGCCGGCGCTGCTGCTGTCGGTTGCGGCAGCGTCCGTGGTGACGCGGGTGACAACGCAGCACGGCCTTTCCGAACAGATCGGCCTGCAATTCGGCAGCGCGCAGCACTGGTATCCGGTCGCCGCCATCCTCGGGCTGCTCGCGCTGGTGCCAGGCATGCCGCATCTGATGGTGCTTTGCGGCGCGCTGGGTGCCGCGGCGATTGGCTGGGCCGCCCAGCAATCCGAGCGCAAACGCGCCGCCCAGAGCGCGAATGCTGCGGTGCCGCTGGTCGAAAATCCGGCGCTGATCCGCTGGGAGGATGTGAGCGATGCCGCCAGCATCAGCGTCGACATCGGCTATGGGCTGGTGCCGCTGGTCGATGATCGCAAGGGCGCGCCGCTGATGCAGCGCATCACCGGCATGCGCAAACAGATTTCGCGCCAGCTGGGCTTCGTGCTGCCGCTGGTGCGCGTGCGTGACGAGCTCGAACTGGCGCCCAACGCCTATCGCATCCGCGTGAACGGGGTCGTGCTGGGCGAGGATATGGCCTATCCCGGCGATCTGCTCGCGCTGGCAACCGGCGACGTGCCCGAAGGCCCCCCGCTTGCCGGGCGCGCCGTGAAGGATCCGAGCTTTGGCCTCGATGCGCTGTGGATCACGCCCGATCAGCGCGCCGATGCCATTGTCGCGGGCTATACCGTGGTCGATGCGCCGACGGTGATCGTCACCCATCTGAACCAGCTGCTGCTGCGTCACGCCGATCAGCTGTTTGGCATGGATGATGCCAAGGCGATGATCGAGGCG
>CAZFYJ010000022.1:0-16110 GCA_964523215.1 uncultured Sphingomonadaceae bacterium
CTTCACCCTGCGGGGCGACTGGCGGCGCGCCAAGGATGATTGCTGTGCCGAAATCATCGGCACGGTGCCGACCAATGCGGCCGCCCTCGCGCTTGCCGGCACCAACATTGCCGGCGACGAAACGCGTCGCATCAACCAGAATCTGGTGACGTTCACGGAAGAGACGAGCTGGGGCCTCTCCGCGCAGGCCGATGTCGATCTGGGCGGCGTCTCGCTCACCTCGATCACCAGCTTCCGCAAGTGGGACAATGATGAAACCCGCGACGGCGACTGGCTGGATCGCCCTTATGTCGGCCTCAATCAGCTGCATGATCGCGGGCCTCAGGTGTCCAACACCTTTTCGCAGGAAGTGCGCCTCGCCTCGCAAGGGTCGAACACCATCGATTATGTGGTCGGCCTTTATTATTCGCGCGCTTATTCGCAGCGCATTTTCGAGCGGCAGGTGATCACCTGTTCGGCCTCGACGCTGCCGCCGCTTGTGGCGGGGCTGACGCCATGCTCCACCGCGCCGGGTGCCTCCACGCTCACATTCCCGCGTGGCGCGACCGATTATGGCTCGGTGTTCAAGAATATGGCGGCGTTTGGCCAGGTGACGTTCAATCTCAGCGACGATGTCCGCCTGATTGGCGGGCTGCGCTATACTGCCGATCAGCTAAACGGCAATCTCATCCGCCGCACGGCACTTGCCGGGCCGGGCATCCAGCCCAATTTCGATGCAGGCGTGTTCAACAATGGCCAGCTGAATGCCAACGGGATCGGCTTTCTCGCCGGGCCGTCGAACGGCATTCCGCTGCGGCTCAAGACGACCAACGACAACTGGTCCGGCAAGGTCGCCGCGCAGTTCGACCTTTCGGACGACAATATGGCCTATGCCAGCTTCACGCGCGGCTATAAGGGCCCGGCCTATAACCTGTTTTTCAACCTGACGGCGGTGGGCGCAGGCGTGATCGATCCGGAAACGGTGGACGCCTATGAAGCTGGATTGAAAAACACCTTCCTTGATGGCGATCTGATTTTCAACATCGCGGCATTCTATGCCAAATATAAGAATTATCAGGCCAATAACCCTGATCTTGTGGCAAACCAGGTGGTCGCCCGGCTGACCAATGCAGGCAGTGTTTCGACCCGCGGGGTGGAGCTGGACATGCTCTTCCGCCCCAGCCGGGCGCTGACCATTGCCGGCGGCCTTGCCTATACCGATGCCAAGGTGGATCAGTTTCGCCTGCCGCCGGGAGGCAACCCCACGCAGCTGGTGCCCAGCGGAACGCCGCTTGCCAACGCGCCCAAGTGGAAAGCCTCGCTCAACGCCGATTACCGTGCGGACCTGAGCGATGCGCTGGTGCTCGATCTGGGGGCAGGCATTGCCTATCAATCGAGCCAGCTCTACCAGCTTGATCCGCTGCAAGCGGTGCGCGCGGCGACCACAGTGGGCGGCTATTCGATTGTCGATGCGCGCATCGGCATTGGTGCTGCGGACGACTTCTGGAAGCTCACCTTCCAGGTGAAGAATCTGTTCGACACCAGCTTTGCCAGTTCGATCGTGACCGGCGGGCCGGGCGGCAGCCTGCGCTACATCATCCCGCGCGAGGCAGACCGCTATTTCGGCGCGACGCTGCTCCTGAAATTCGGGGACGAGCGGTAAGCCGCGATGGCTGAGACACAGCACGGCGGCACCCGCGCCTTCCCCTCTCCGGGGCTGGCGTGGGCGCTGTTTGGCGTGCTGTGCATCGCCGGCATCTTCAATGCGATGGATCGGCCGATCATCGCCATCTTGAAGCCGGACATGTCGGCCGATTTCGGCTGGGACGACAAGGATTTCGGCGATCTTGCCTTCTATACGCAGATGGCCGCTGCCTTTTCCTTCCTGTTTACCGGCTGGCTGGTCGATCGGCTGGGCGTGCGAAATTCGATGATCGCGGGCGTATCGGCCTGGAGCCTTGCGGCAATGGCGCATGGCTGGGCCGTTACCGCATGGCATGTGCTGGCGGCGCGGATCGGGCTGGGCGCGACCGAGGCGGTGCAGACGCCGCTTGCGATCAAGACGGTGGCCACGCTGTTCGCGCCGGACATGCGTTCATTCGCGTTCGGCGTGGGCACCGCGATTGCAGGGATTGGCGCGATTGCCCTGCCATTTTTCATACCCCCGCTGGCAGAAGCGCTGGGCTGGCGCGGGGCGCTGATTTTCGGCGGCGTGGCGGGCTTTATCAGCCTTGGCCTGTGGCTGGTGCTGGCCCGCGGCATCCGCTTTGACGATGCCGCCGAAGATGAAAGCCAGGATTATAACGACAATGCCGCCCCCTATGGCCCGATCCTGACGGAACGGCGGACCTGGGCCATCGTGGTGGCAAAGGCGATATCCGATGCGACCTGGTGGTTCATCAATTTCTGGCTCGCTGATTTCTATCGCAAGACCTATGATCTGACCACGCTCGAACTGGCAATCCCGCTTGCGATCGCCTTTGCCGGATCATCGCTGGGCGCGCTGCTTGCCGGCGCACTCTCGACGATCCTGCTCGGACGCGGTTGGAGCGTGAACCGTGTGCGCAAATCGGTGATGCTCTTTTCCGCGCTGCTGGTGGTGCCCTTGCCGCTGATCGTGCAGATCAGCAATTTCTGGGCCGTTGCGATCATGATGGGCGTGGTGATGGCAGCGCATCAGGGCTTTTCGCTTTCCATCTTTTCCACCATCACGGATGTGGTGCCCCGGGCCAAGGTGGGCAGGGTGACGGCTTTTGGCGCGTTCATGGGCAATATGGGCGGCGCTGCCATCGTGAAGATCACGGGCATCTTGCAGGTTGCCGGCCATGGCTTCATGCCGCTCTTCATCTTTTGTGCGCTGTCCTATCTGCTCGCGCTCGCCTGGCTGCACCTGCTGCTGCCGGTCATCCGGCGCGACGATCCGGCTGGACGCGTCAGCGAAACATTCGCATAGCAGCCGCATGGTCAAGCCCCTGCCGCCGCCCATGGCTGCCGATCTTTATGGCGAGATTTTGCTCGCCGAAACGGGCGTGGCGGAAGCAGCGCCCCGGCAAAGCCTGGTGCAGCGGGTGCGTGCGCTCGCCCCCGGGCTCGGCATCGTCATCGTCGCGGCACTGGCGGCGGCCTGGCTTGCCGATCGCTATGCCGCGCCGATCATGCTGATGGGGCTGCTGATCGGGATGGCGCTGCAATTCATCGGCGGCGATCCGCGCACCCATGCAGGCCTCGATTTTGCCGGGCGCACCTGCCTGCGCATCGGCATTGTGCTGCTCGGCACGCAGATTGGCCTCGCGCAGATTCTGGCGATCGGCTGGGCCCCGTTTCTGGCGCTGCTGCTGGTCATGGCGTCCGCGATCGGGGCGGCCTTGCTCGCGGCCCGGCTGTGCGGCCAGAACTGGGCCTTTGGCATGCTGGCGGGTGGTGCAACCGCGATCTGCGGGGCGTCCGCGGCGCTTGCGCTTTATGACATGCTGGGCAAGGAACGGATTGATCCGGCGCGGTTCACCATCACGCTGGTGGGCGTGGCCATGGCTTCAGCGCTTGCCATGTCCTTCTATCCGGCGCTTGCCGGGGCCCTGCACATGAGCGATGCGGCAGCCGGCTTCATGATCGGGGCCTCGATCCACGATGTTGCGCAGGCTGTCGGCGGCGGCTTTGCCTTCAGCCGTGAGGCGGGCGAGACCGCAACCATCGTGAAGCTGACGCGCGTCGCGCTGCTGCCGCTGGTGCTCTTTGCCCTGGCACTGGCGCTGGCGCGCGGCGGGGCGGCAGTCGTCGGCCGCAAGAGCCCGATTCCCGCCGTTCCGCTGTTCCTCATGCTGTTTCTGGCGCTGGTTGCGGTCAACTCCCTGGTCAGCATCCCGCACGCCGTGGCGGAGGCGAGCTATGATGGTGCAAAGGCGCTGCTGCTGCTGGCCGTGACGGCAACCGCAATGCGCAGCCGCTTTCACCTGCTGCTGAACCAGGGCTGGAAAAGCTTTGCACCGGTCATCGCGGCGACATGTGCATCGCTGATCGTCGCGCTGATCGCGGCGGAGCTGCTATGACATCAGCTTATGATCTCGCCATCATCGGCGGCGGCATCAACGGCGCGGGCATTGCCCGGGATGCAGCCGGCCGCGGGCTCAGTGTGGTGCTGTTTGAGAAGGGCGATCTGGCCGGCGCCACCTCGTCGGCTTCGACCAAGCTGATCCATGGCGGGCTGCGCTATCTGGAGCATTATGCATTCCGGCTGGTGCGCGAAAGCCTGAAGGAACGGGAAAGGCTGCTCGCCATTGCGCCGCATATTGCCTGGCCGATGCGCTTTGTGCTGCCCTATCAGCCTGGGCTGCGGCCCCGCTGGCTGCTGCGCGCGGGCTTGTTTCTCTATGATCATATCGGTGGGCGCAAGCGCTTGCCGCCCACCCGTAGCCTTGATTTGCGTCATGATCCTGCTGGTGCGCCGCTCACGCCGGGGCATGTTCATGCGTTTGAATATAGCGATGCCTGGGTCGATGATGCGCGGTTGGTGGTGCTCAATGCGCGCGATGCGGCCGATCGCGGGGCGCATATCCATAGCCGCAGCGAAGTGACCGGGCTTTCACGTGCGGGCAATGTGTGGCAGGTCACCGCCGGTGCGCATCAGGTGGCGGCGCGCCTTGTCGTCAATGCCGCCGGCCCCTGGGTGATGCATGCTTTCGGCCTTGCCGATCAGCCGCCCACGCTGCGGATCCGCCAGGTGCGCGGCAGCCACATCGTGGTGCGCCGCCTGTTCGAACATGATCGCGCCTATTTCTTTCAGAATCCGGATGGTCGCATCTGCTTTGCCATTCCCTATGAGCGCGATTTCACCCTGATCGGCACCACCGACGCGGATCATCATGGCGGGCTCGATCATCCCCATGCAAGCGCGGACGAGATCGCTTATCTGTGCGGCATCGCCAATGGCTATTTCCGCATGCAGATCACGCCGTCGGATGTGATCTGGTCCTATGCCGGGGTGCGGCCGTTGCTCGATGATGGCAGCGGCAAGCCCGAAAGCGCGACGCGGGACTATCGCATCGAGGTGGATGGCGCTGCCGGGCAGCCGCCGCTCCTTTCCATCTTCGGCGGCAAGATCACGACCTATCGCAAGCTGGCAGAGGCCGTGATGGCCAGGATTGCGCCCTTTTTCCCGGCCATGTCACACGACAGCTGGACCGCGGATGCACCCCTGCCGGGCGGTGAATTCGATTGGGGCGCAGCTGATGCGGTGATCGCTGAACTGGCCACGGCCTATCCGTTTCTGGATGCAGCAACGGCGCATCGGCTGATCCGGCTCTATGGCCGCACGGCCTGGCAGATATTGGGCACTGCCCGCACGCGCGCAGAGCTGGGGCGCGATTTCGGTGCAGGGTTGAGCGAGGCCGAAGTGCGCCATCTGGTGACGTGCGAATGGGCGCGCACCGCCGAGGACATCTTGTGGCGCCGCACCAAGCTGGGCCTGCGGATGGAGGCGGCTCAGGCGGCGGCGCTGGAAGCTTTTTTGGGGGGCTGAGCTGTCTTCTTTTTGAAGCTGCACAAATCTGCCACGGCGCAGCGCCAGCATTCGGGCGTGCGCGCCTTGCATACATAGCGGCCATGCAGGATCAGCCAGTGGTGTGCGCCGATGCGGAACGGCGCGGGCGTCCGCTTGTCCAGCGCCTTTTCGACCGCAAGCGGGGTCTTCCCCCTGGCGAGGCCGGTGCGATTGCCAACGCGGAAGATATGCGTATCGACGGCAAAGGTTTCGTGGCCGAATGCGGTGTTGAGGACGACATTGGCCGTCTTGCGCCCCACACCCGGCAAAGCCTCCAGCGCGGCTCGATCCTCTGGCACTTCGCCGCCATGATCGCGCACCAATATGTGCGACAGGGCGATCACATTTTTGGCCTTGTTGTTGAACAGGCCGATGGTCTTGATGTGCGCCTTCAGCCCTTCGAGCCCGAGATCGAGCATCTGCTGCGGGGTCTTCACCGCTGCAAACAGCGCCCTCGTTGCCTTGTTCACCCCCACATCGGTTGATTGCGCAGAGCAGGTGACCGCGACGAGCAGCTGATAGACGTTGCCATAGGCCAGCTCGGTGACGGGATCAGGGTTTGCCTCTGCCAGACGGCGGTAAAACTCGAAGATCGCCTCTTTTTTCATGGCGCACCGACCCTGTTTTCGGTATCGAACCTTCGGTCCAGATCGCGGATTTTTGCCAGCTGCTGAATGATTTCCGGCGCCTGATCAAGGCTCGAAACAAACCGCCAGATGTAGGTGAAAGTGGCATAAATTGTGCCTGCCAGGATGCCCGGCTGCTGCCCCATTTTCCACAAGGCAACCACAAACAAGCCGATGACGATGGCCTCCATGAGGCCAAAGGCCCGCGCCTCGGCATCGGAGAGCCGGATGCGCCACCCGCTCAGGGCCTGGAAATGCCGCCGGATCTGATGTTTGCGCCCGGATTGCAGCAGGCCGACTTCGTTTTCGAGCCGATTGTTCAAGCCGAGATTGAGCGTCTCGGATCGTCTGGACAGCCACAGACCCGTTACCGTGAGCGGAGCAAGCAGAATGAGGCACATCGCGCCAATCACCGGATCAAACCAGAACAGCATCAGCAGCGAAATCAGAAGCGCCAAAACGGCATAGATCAGTTTTGGCATGTGCATTTCAAAGAAATCCATATAGCTGCGCGACAAGGCAGCGCGCGCCGCAATACGCGAGGGATCAAGGCCTTGCGCATGGCTGGTGATCGACAAATCAGATGCGAAATCGGCGTATATGCGGGAAAATATGCGCGTATCGAGCATTTTGGACGTGATCGTGAGGATCATCATCGCGGCATGGCAGCCCACCAGCCACAGGACGGCATAATAATTGCCGGTCAAAACCCCGTTGATGGCCAGTCCCGTTGCCAGCGGGTAGAGCAATTCTGCAGATTGCCCGGCGACCGTAAAGCTGTAGGCCAACAGCATCTTGCGCCAATATCTTGCGAACAAATCGCGCAACATGGATCAAAGCCCCAGCACATCCGCCATCTGGTATCGCCCAGCTTTTTGCCCCAGCAGCCATTCCGCGCCGCGCACGGCCCCGCGCGCAAAAATGCTGCGATCCTCGGCCCGGTGGCTCAGCTCGATGCGTTCCTGCTCACCGGCAAAGATCACGCTGTGATCGCCTGCCACCGTGCCGCCACGCAAGCTTGCAAAGCCGATCGCGCCAGCGCTTCGGGGGCCTGTGATGCCATCGCGGCCCCGTTCGCTGTGGCTCGCCAGATCAACAGCGCGGCCGCCCGCCGCCGCCTCGCCCAGCAGCAACGCGGTGCCCGATGGGGCGTCAACCTTCATCCGGTGGTGCATCTCGACAATCTCGATGTCCCACTCCGGCCCCAGTCGCGCGGCGGCATCGCGCACCAGTGCTGCGAGCAGGGTGATACCCAGCGATGTGTTCCCGGTCTGCAGGATGGCAATGTCGCGCGCGGCATCGTCGATCAGCCAGTGGTGCCGCTCGTCAAGGCCGGTGGTGCCGATGAGCAGGGCAGTGCGATGCGCAACTGCGGCATCAATGCTCATTTCCAGCGCATCGGGCGTAGAAAAATCGATCAGCACCGCGCATTGCGCCGCCAGCGCCCCGGCATCGTCACCCCGGTCCACACCGCCGGCCAGCTCGTGGCCTGCTGCGCCGATGGCCAGCGCCAGCGCGCGCCCCATGCGTCCCTTGCTGCCGATGATGCCTATTTGTGCCATCTTGACCAAACCCTTATCTTGCCAGACGCTGATGCCATGGCAGACATTCGCAACATTGTCATCCTGACGGGTGCGGGCATCAGCGCCGAAAGCGGCATTGATACCTTCCGGTCCGAAGGCGGCATCTGGGAGCAGCACCGGGTGGAGGATGTGGCAACGCCTGAGGCCTTTGCCCGCAACCCTGATCTGGTGCTCAATTTCTATGACATGCGGCGCGCCGCGATTCAGACCAAAGCGCCCAATGCAGCGCATGTCGCACTGGGGCGGCTCGATCGGCTGTGGCGGGGCGATGGGCGCGAGCTGCTGATCGTGACCCAGAATGTTGACGATCTGCACGAACGGGGCGGGGCGGAACGGCTGGTGCACATGCACGGGGAGCATCTCAATGCCTGGTGCACGGCATGCGACATGCGCAGCCGCTGGACCGGCCCGCTGATCGACCGGCCCGCCTGCCCGGCCTGCGGCGTTGCGGGGCAGCTGCGGCCCGATGTCGTGTGGTTTGGAGAAATGCCTTATCATATGGACGAGATCAGCCATGCGCTGATGCGTGCCGATCTGTTCGTTTCCATTGGCACATCAGGTGCGGTTTATCCCGCAGGCGGCTTTGTGCGCCGTGCGCGCGCCGATCGCATACCCACGCTGGAGCTGAATCTGGAGCCGAGCAAGGGCAGCGATGCCTTTGATGCGGCGCGCTATGGCCCGGCGACGCAGATTGTGCCCGCCTGGGTGGAGGAGATGCTGGCGGCAATCGGCCGGCCTGCAGCCAGCGAGCATCTGGCCTGACCGCATGGCCATGCCCTTGCTTCAAATGGTGCCACACCCCCGGCAGCCGGGATCCTTGGGCAGGCGGATGGTGCGCATATCCGGTGTCAGCCCGTCAAACAGGTGCAGACGCCCGACCTGATCCGTGCCAAAGCCGGTGATCACGCGCACCGCCTCCATCGCGGCAAAGCTGCCGATCAGGCCGCACATTGCGCCCAGCACGCCGATTTCGGCGCAGCTGTCGCAATCATCGGCGTCAAACGCATCGCCGACGAAACAGCGATAGCATGGCGCATCGGCGCGCCAGCCATGGAAGGTGCCGATCTGGCCCTGAAAGCGGCCAATCGCCGCGCTGACCAACGGGATTTGCGCCTGTACGCTGGCATCGCTCACGGTCAGGCGCGTGGCAAAATTGTCGCTGCCATCAAGGATGACATCGGCCCCTGCCAATAGCGCGCCGGCATTGGCGGCGGTGAGGCGCGTGTCATGTGCGGCAATGGCGACATGCGGATTGAGCCGCATCAGCGCGGCTGCGGCCGCCTGTGCCTTGGGCTGGCCGATCTGGGCGTCGGCAAACAGCGTTTGCCGGGCGAGATTGGATCGGCTGACATGATCATGGTCGATGATGCTGATCCGCCCGAAGCCCGCTGCTGCAAGATAGAGCAAGGCGGGGCAGCCAATGCCGCCTGCGCCGATCACGATGGCATGTGCCTGATGCAGCAGCATCTGGCCGCGCCCGCCGATTTCCGGCAGGATGATTTGGCGGCTGTAACGCTCCAGCTCCTCGTCATTCAGGCTCATGCATCGCCCTATAGGCGCTGTTCGCGCCTGCACAAATCGTTTAGGCTGCCTAAACGATACGTCTATGTTCGGCCGCTGACATTTATGTCTATATGATGACATCTGGGGCAATGGGCAGTCAGATTCGGCGCATACAGAGACGACGCAGACAGAATCGCATGAAATGGACCATGACGTGACCAACGGAATTTCCATCGACCGCCGCGCAGGGGTTTCGCTGCGCGGTGTTGGCGGTGCAGGGGGAGCAAGCGGCGCCGGGCTTGCCGAAGGCGCGATGAGCGCGGTTGCAGGCCGTGTGGCCAGTGCGCTGGGCAAGGAACTGCGCCTGTTTCGCGATGATCGGGATAGCAGCCAGCCGGGCAGCGGGGCAGACCCTTATGCCATCGATGCGCTGGCGGCCGAGGTGAGTGCCGAATTGGGCGGCAGCCCCGCCGATGCCGGTTCACTCGCGCGCGCACTGCACAGCTTTGCCCAGGAAAGCGCCGCCATCATCGGGGCACGCCCCGAAAGCCGCTCTGTCGCTGCCATTCAGCAGGCAATCGGGACCGGGCAGGCCGCTGCAGCCGCAGCGGGCGACGCTCGCACCGTGCCGGATGTGGTCGCCATGATCGATCGCGCCACCCTCGCTCTGACGGGGCGATGACGATGCTGGGGGCCATCGGATCAGCCGGGGGGCTGCCACCGATCGACAGCATCGCAGAGCCGCAGCCAGGCGGCACAGGCGGCGGCACGCCAGTTGCACCCGGCATTGTCGCGACGGGGAGCGCGCCGCTGCCGCCGATCGCATCACCGGCCATGGTCATTCCGCCGCAGGTCGATGTTGCGCTCACCACCGCCGCTGTCGCGGCGCTGCCGCTCGTCACGGGAACGGGCGGCTTTCTGCTCGCCGGGCTGGCGGCTGGGCGTGCGCTGATCGATCTTGATGGCGGCTATTGGCTGCGGCTCAACGAGCATCAGAGCGAGGTGCTGATCGAAAATCGCAATGCCGCCATGGAAACGCGCATCTGGGGGGCGGGTCAGGTCGCGGTGAACGGGCATGATGCGGGGCAGTTTTTCGGCACGACCAGCTTCGAGCTGGCCAATGGCGCGAAAATCACCATTGAAACCGCACAGGATCTCGCACAGCAGGCCTATTATCTCGATCGGCTTGTGGTGACGAAGGAAGAGCGCGCCGTCATCATTTCGGGCGTTGCCAGCAACAGCCTTGGCGATCTTCATCTGGCACAATCCAATGATGGTGTGCTGATCGACGCATCGGTGCGCGATGGGTTTGTGCTGGTGGAGCAGCCGCAGAGTGCGCCGCCGCCCGCTCCGCCTCCTGCACCACTGCCATTGTCGCTTTCGGTGCCAACTGCTGCGGAATCGCTTGCTGCCGCGCTCGCCGATGTCGCGCCCGAAGATGCCGCCGCCACAGCTGCTGCGCCGGTAGAGCTGCCTGCTGCACCCGTTGAGCAGCCCGTGGCCATCGCTTTGCCAGCCGATCCGGCGCCAATGGCGGCTCCGCTGGCCGAAGCTCTGCCTATGGCGCCTCCACCTGAGCCGCCTGCGCCCCAGCCCAGTCCAGTGGCCGACGTTGCGTCTGATATTGCGCCTGATGTTGCGTCCGCCGCTGCGCCCCCGACTGCGACCCCGGCATCCGAGGTGAGTTCACCGCTGCCGGCCCTGCCGGACATCCCGGCTCAGCCTGAAGCGACTTTGGAGCCCCCGACTGTCGCACCCGCTGCCAGCGCCGAACCTGTGCCGGCCGTGCAGCCCGTTGTGGCGGACGTGCTGGTGCCGGCCCAGCCGCAGGCCGCGCCCGAGGCTCCGGCCTTGCTTCAGAGCGTGCAGCCTGTCGAAATGCCCGCCGCTGCTGCTGTGCCAGTCGCTGCCCCGGCCTCTGCAGAGCCGCTCGCGCCGCCCGCATCACTGCCCTCGGCCGCGGTCGAGACGCCGCCAAAGATCGTGGGTGGTTGGGCCGCCGAATGGGGCGAAGTGCTGACAACGGGGCTGTTGCAGCGAGAGACCGGCGTGAAGGGCGATTATGGGCCAGACAGCCAGATGATGAGCCTTGGCGAGACATCGCTGTACATCTCGCAATATATCATCTTCGGACATGTCACGACGTTGTTTGCCCTGTCACAGCCTTATATGTCGCCCGGCCTTGACGAGGTTCAGCGGGTCGAAAGCGATAATCGTGCCGATATGATGTCTGCGCTGGAAGCGTGGATGATGGCCCATCCGGGCGCAGAGGTGAACGGCGCGATTGGGCGGTAACGTCTCAGCCGGAATTAAACGACGACGCGTCAGGCAAAGTGCACAGAGGCGAGGCGCAGTTTGCGCTGGCGCAAGCGATCGGCCAGATCCTTTGCCAGCCGCTGCTGTTCGCCCGGCAGCATGCCGGATGCCGGGCCAACCAGCTGCACGATCAGGGCACCTGCGGCATCCTTACTGATCAGCGCAGCGGCAACCGGCGCTGTGCCTTCGGCAAAATGCACGGCATAGTTGCTGCTTGCCTGCGTGCCATGCGTTTCGGCAATCGCGGCCGCCATGCGATCAATCTGTGCCTGCAGCACGGCATCCGCCGCGATCGGCGATGCCATGGCCATGCCTGCCGATCCGTCACGCTGGCCAATGCCGGCTATGGGGGCAAGCGGATTGGCGGCGGCTTCGGCGGCGGCGCCCATCAGATCGCCATCCCCGCCCTCTTTCGCGGCACTGTTGAGCTGGCGTTCGAACGCCTCCTTGAACCGCTGCTGCTCGCGCGGGCCTTCGTTCGAGGCCGGGCGTGCGGCAGGATTGCTGCTGGTGCGCGTCGCCGGGGCGGATGGCGCGGCGCTGGATGTCGCATGGGCGTGGGTCATGGGGCAAAGCCTCCTTGTCGCGGTGCTGGCTGGGTGTCGGCATCTTCCTGGCGGATTTCGGCGACGCGCGCTTCGGCGCGGGCCAGCGCCCGGCCATGATCGGCAATGGCATCGTCGCGGCGCTGATGGCGGATACAGGCAGCGGCGCGCATCTGGCGTTCAGCCTCCGCCATGCTCAGCTGCTCCTGGCGGGCGGTGTGATTCTGCACGGCCTCGGCCGAGATGTCTGCGCAGTGGCGTGCCCAGTGCCACGCTTCTGCCAGTCCGGGGTCGGCATAGGCTGCCGCACGCGCATCCTGTTGCACCTGAGTCCGCTCAGCGGCAAGGCGGCGGGCGCTTTCCTCTGCTTCAGCGGCAGCACGGGCAGCCGCGCTTGCATCGGCCAGTGCCCGTTCCAGCCGCTTGCCGCGCACCGCGCCAATCCGGCGCAGCTTGGCGATGTCTGCACTGGATGGCCCGTCAGTCGACATAGCCGTCTCCCACGCTGCGCAGCATCGCAACGGTCTGGCCAAAGGGGCTGGCCGCATCCATTGGCTGGCGCAAAAAGCTCTCAATATCGCCCTTGCGCGCCAGCGCCATATCGGCTGCGCGATCGCGCCCCGCCTCATATTCGCCCATCTGCACCAGCAATTCGATATCGCGCAACTTGGCGAGCATGGCCCGCACGCCCTGCGCCGCCTGGGCCTGCGCCGGGCTCGCCAGCTTGGGATAGAGGCGCGAAAGGCTGCCGAGCACATCGATGGCGGGATAATGGCCCTTCGCCCCCAATGCGCGCGAGAGGTGGATATGCCCATCGAGCAGGGAGCGCACCTCCTCGCCGACGGGATCACCCTCCTCATCCTCGAGCAGGACAGTGTAGATGCCAGTGATTGCCCCCTTGTCCGATGTGCCGGCCCGTTCAAACAGGCGGGGCAATTCTGCAAAAACTGTGGGGGGAAAGCCGCGCCGCACTGCCGGCTCACCCGCGGCAAGCCCGATTTCGCGCAATGCGCGGGCATAGCGGGTCACGCTGTCCATCAGCAGAAGCACATGCTTGCCATCTTCGCGCAGCCCCTCGGCAATGGCCGTGGCGACTGTTGCGGCGCGCACGCGCTCCATTGCCGGGCGCTCCGCAGTGGAAACGATCAGCACCGATCGGGCCAGGCCCTCTTCGCCCAGCGTGTCTTCCACAAATTCGCGAACTTCGCGGCCGCGCTCGCCGATCAGCGCGATCACGATCGCATCGGCCTGGGCATTGCGCGCCAACATTGCGAGAAGGCTGCTCTTGCCGCCGCCGGCTGCGGCAAAAATGCCCATGCGCTGGCCGACGCCAATCGTCATAAGCCCGTCGATTGCGCGCACCCCTGTGCTCATCGCCTGGTTCACGCCGGCGCGCGCCATCGGATTGGGGGCAGGGGCGTTGATCGGGCGGTCGCTGGTGCGGCGCACCGGGCCAAGGCCATCAAGCGGCTCCATCCGCGAATCGAGCACCCGCCCCAGCAAATGCATGCCATAAGGAATGCGATCCTGGCCGGACGGGCGCAGGATCACCTCGGTTGCCGCCGAAAGCCCCCGCAGCTCGCCCAGCGGCGTGAGAATGGCCTCGCTTCCCGAAACGCCAACCACTTCGGCCCAGAGCCGTGTGCCGCTTTCGGGATCGACCAGTTCGCACTGCTCGCCGATGCGGGCGTTGATGCCGCTCACGCGCAGGCTGGTGCCCAATGCCGCGACCAGCCGTCCGCGCTGTTCGAACATCGGGGCGGCCCCCAGCGCTTTGATCAGCGCCATGCTCTCCGGCGTGCTCATGCCACGTCCGCCACGCCCGAGCCGCGCGCCACGCCCCAGCGCTGCGCCAGGCTTTCCAGCTGCACGTCGAGGCTGGCAACAAGGCTGCCCTTGTCTGTCACCACTGTGCAATCCTGCGCGCCAAGCGCCGGATTGGAACGCAGCAAAGCCGCCGTCTCGGCGGGCAGGCGTGCGGCAAGCGCATCCAGCATGGCGGGGGCGACCTCGATGTGCAGCGCGCCTTCGCCCTGTGCATCCATGCGCGCGACCGTCTGCGCCACGATGCCGGACAGCGCGATATCGGCTGGGATTGCTCCGATGATCGCCTGCACCGCAGCAAAGGCGGCGTCTGCAATTTCGGAACGGCGCTGAGCCTCATGCGCGGCCACGCCCTCCGCCAGGGCTGCCAGCGCATCGCCTACATGCGTCTCCACGGCCGCCTTGCCCTCGGCAAAGCCTTCTGCCTGTGCCGCTGCCCGGCGCTCCGCAATGTCGTCATCCAGCCGCGCCCGCGCCTCGGTCAGCTGGGCGAGAAGGTCTGCTGCCTGCTCGAAATGCGCGCGCTCGCTGGCTTTGATCAGGCTTCCCGTCGCGCCGATGGCCGATGGCGTGCCAGCACCAATCAGATGATAGGTCATGCCGCGGCCTCCGCCTCCGGCTGCGGCTCCTGTTCCCGCTCAATCCGTTCATCCGCCGCCGCGCTCTCATCTTCTGCGGCAGCACTTGTCAGCACCAGCCGGGTTGCCACATCGGCAAGGGCGAGCATTGGCTCCTGCGGCTGCTCCGGCCCGAGTGGTGGCGCCAATGTGCGTTCGAGCATCACACGGCCGCTTGCCGCCAGCTGGGCCGGTGGCGGCAGGGCAGCGCCAGAATCGGCGCAGGCCGGGGCCCATGTCGCGCCTGCCAGCGGCTCTGCGCACACCGCGTCAAACAGGGTTTCGCCTACCAGGCCCGCCAGCACGGCGAGCCGCGTGCCGCTCAATTCGCGGTCCAGCGAGGGGCGATGGAGCAGCAGGGCCGCGGCCATGGCGATGCGGGTCTGCAGCGGCCGCGGGCTCAGCAGCCATGCCGGCAGATGCAGCACATCGGCAAGGCTGGCGATCGGCAATCCTTGAGCGCCGCTGCGGCTGAGGAAGCGCTCTCCCCGCGTGATTGCCGCCCGCCCGGCCAGCGCCGCAAGCCTTGCCTGCGGTTGGCTCTGTGCCGGAATGCTGGCCATGTCGGGCATCGTGCGGCCCAACGCCTAGCGTTCGACCGGCGCGATCGCGCGCGATTTGCGCCCGCGCAGCCATGCCCGCCCGGCCAGTGCGAGCAGCGCGACGGCGACAATGCCCAGCAATATGCGGATGATGTCGCCCGTCGGCACGCCATCGCCGCCCTTTTTCGCAATCGGCAGCGATTGGGCGGGCTCCAGATACACGCTCACCCGATCAAAGCTCATGCCTTCGACGCCGTTCGTCACGATCGATTTGATCGCCGCCTGCTTGCTGTTCATTTCCATGCCCGTGCGATATTTGACATAGACCGAGGCTGATGCTGGTGAAGCCTCGCGCGACAGCGGATCGGGCTGCGGAATGGCGAGGTGCACCCGCGCTGCCAGCACCCCTTCCATTTCGGAAATCGTCTGGCTCAATTCCTGGGATTTGGCGCAGTTTTCCCGCGCGCGTTCTTCGGCAGGCGATGATGTCATCCCCTCCTTTTTGAACACGGTGCAGGCCGATTCAAAGCTTTCGCGCGGCAAGCCATTGGCGTTGAGGGTGTTGACGGCTTTGGCAAAATCGCCATCCGCCACCGAAACGCTCCACTTGTCGTCACCCTGTTTGGATTTTGTTGCCGAAATTCCGGCATCGGCCAGCACCGCGATCATTTCATTCGCGCTTTTCTCCGTTTCGCCGGTTTCCAGTTCGCGCGATGAGCAGCCCGATACGAGCAGCGCAACCGCGATCAGCAGCGCCAGCGACAGCCAACGGCCAGCCCGGTTTCCAAGCATGACATCAAATCCGCGCCACGCAAATGCCTGTGCATGCACCATATCGGCTTCAAACTCCCTCATGATCGATCATCGCCAGGCCTGCCCCTGGGCACATCAACAAACCCGAGCGATTTCTTGGAAATCGCGTTCAAACCGCCACATCATGCGATTTCCTGGGAAATCGCGTTGCGCCACAGCGAACCTGTTTTTGACACCAGCAAAAAGCGAACCCGCACTAGCCCTGCTGGCGGAACAGCTGCTGCAC
>CAZFYJ010000023.1:0-9953 GCA_964523215.1 uncultured Sphingomonadaceae bacterium
TGCAGCATTTCGCCAGTGATCGCATAGCCGCCCTGCAGCCAATCGGCCACTTCGCACGCGGCCGGATGATCGATCGCCGCATAGCGCGCCAGCAATGCCTGCCTGCGCTCCTCGCTCATGCCCGAAAGGCCGCTATCCTCCAGGCTCAGCAGATCGGCCTGCAGCATCGCCGCCAGCTCTGGCCCGGCGACATGGATGGCGGCCTCCCGCATGGCTGCACCATAGCGATAGGCATCGCCCTGCGCATAGCATTGCGGCAGGGTGAGCGCCGGGATGCAGCCCAAAATCGGCTGCGAGGCCGGATTGATGGCATGGTGCGAGACATGGCGCGCAAGCGAGGCGGGCCGCCCGGCAAAGCCGCGCAGATGCAGATGTGTGCTCATGCGTGGGCCGTCATTGACGGGATAATTGTCCCACAAGGCGGGCTTGCGCCCCAATATCCCGGCCACATCGGCCAGATGGCCCGGGCGGATATCGCGCGCGCACACCTCTTCCCCGGTCCAGTAGATCGCCACTGCGGGATCGATCAGCCGCCCGAACATCGCCAGATAATCTGCCGGGCGCTGGCCAAACACGCGATCGAGCACCGGATCGTCCGAATAATAGCTGGGGCAGGTGAACAGGCGGGCATCGGGCAGCTGCGCAGCGCAGGCATGCACGATATCGGCCTGGCGCTGCACCAGCCCGGGCGCATCGCCGGGCATGTCGTCAAACAGGATGGCCAGATCGTCCAGGCCGATGCCGCCGAGCTGCGCCAGCTTTGCGCGCAGGGCTTCGCTGTCGGCCGCGTCAAAGCCCTGCTGCACGCCATAGGGCGTCAGCCCGATGCCAAAGCGCACGCCCAGATCGCGGCACTGGCCCGCAAAGCTGGCAAGTTCTGCCAGTGCCTCGGCATCAAAGGGTGTGCGCCATGCGCGCCGCAGCCGTGCCTCGATCTTGGGCGCATAATGAAAAAAGCGATAGCCGTGCGGCGCGAGCATGCGCACCACGGCGGCGCGATCCGCCCAGCTCCATGCCCGGCCGAAATAGCCTTCGATGATGCCGAGTTCGGGCGCGGCAGTGCGCAACGATGGCCCTGCATCCGGCATGATCGCCGGTTTACTGCGCGATCCAGCGGGCAACGGCTGCGGCAACCTCGTTTGCGCCGCGGTTCAGCGCCTCGCCCACGGGCACCGGCTCCACAGCGTTCAGCGGCACGCGTGCGGCGAAACGCTGGCGCCGCACGGGCGCCTTCGCCGCGGGCGCGAAGGTCGCATCATAGATGATCACCACCTGCCGGCTGCGCGCATCGACCCCGAATTCGACCAGCTCGCCCGAAAGCCTGGTTTCGGGTGCGGTGACATATTGGCGCTCATCCAGCACCAGCCGCCCGGATGATGCGGCAATGGTTTCGGACAAAAGGCGGCGAAACAGCTCGCCCGGATTGTCCACCCAGGTCGCGCCCACCAGATAGGCAATCTGCACATCATCCACCTGGACCGGCACCCGCGTGGTGGCAAGCTTGCGGGGCAGATCGGGCGTCAGCACGGTCATCGCGCTCGCCGCCTGGCCCGCGGCCTGCGCGCCATCGGCCTTTTGCGCGATGGGCGTCAGGGTGAGCAGGCTCGCCGGTGGCTTGCCCCCGCCGCCAAGGCCGACATTGACACAGGCAGACAGCAGCAGCGTGGCCGCAAACAGCGGCAGGGCGCGGCTGAAACGAGGCGGGACAGGCGACATCATTTCTTCTCCGGCGTGTAATCGGGCAGCGCGGGCTGGCCGATCAGCGAGGCAGCGCCATTCTGATCCAGCCGTTCCGCCACGCTGGACAGCGATTGCGACATCTGCCGCAGATCGCGCACCAGCGCCCCCACTTCGGGCACGGTCTTGTCGCTGAAGGTCTGCAACCCCGGCTCGGCGGCAGCGACGGTCTTTTCCAGGCGGTTGAGGCTGCGTTCGGCCGCCTGCACGCTCTTGCGCAGATCGCCGATCAGTGGCTTGGCATCCTGGTTCACCCAGGCATCGGCGCTGTCTGCCCAGGTGCCGATCTTGTCGGCCGCGGTGCCGACATTGCCGATCGCCAGCTGCGCCTCGCGCATGGTCTTCTGCAATTCCGGGCCGTTTTTCTTCAGCTCCTCGGTCAGCCCCTCCACATTGTTCAGGATCGCGGCCACCGATTGCTGATTGCCGTCGGACAGAACCTCGGTCAGTCGCTCCGTCAGGGTCGCCAGCCGCGCCACCAGCTGCGGGGCCGTGTTCAGCAATTCGCCCAGCGCGCCGGGCTTGGTCGGGATCACGGGCACCCCCGCCGGGCAGCTGCTTTCGGGCTTGACCTTGGGGCAGCTGATGCGCGGCGCACCCTTGATTGCGCCATCCAGCTGGATTTGCGACACGCCCGTGAAGCCCACGCCCTGGATCGTCGCGGTCGTGCCCTGCAAAATGGGCACGTTCCCATCGACACGAATGCGCACCCGCACGAAATCCGGATCCGGCTTCCACAGCGCAATTTCTGTCACCTCGCCTGCGGGCACCCCGGCAAAGGACACGGCCGAGCCGCGGTTCAGCCCGCTGACCGACTGCGAGAAGAACACGTCATATTCCTCGAAATTCTCGCCGCCAGCGCGCGCCAGCCAGACGATGAACGCCACCGCGCCGATCAGCAGCGCCAGCGTGATCGTGCCGACAAGCACATGATTGGACTTTGTTTCCATCGGCTCCCTAAACCCCTTGGCAGCTGGTCTGACGCGTCACGCCGCCATTGTCCATAGCTTTCCGGTCAGCCATGATGGCTGGCAATCTCTGCCGCGCGGCCCCGTGGCCCGAGGAAATAATCGTCGATCCAGGGATGGTCGGTGGCGATCAGCTGATCGATGGTGCCCACCGCGATCACCCGCCGATCCGCCAGCACGGCCACGCGATCGCACACGGCATAAAGCGAATCGAGATCATGGGTGATGAGAAACACGGTCAGCCCCAGTGTCTCTTTCAGCTCGCGGATCAGATGATCAAAGGCCGCCGCGCCGATCGGATCGAGCCCGGCGGTCGGCTCGTCGAGAAACAGCAGCTCGGGATCGAGCGCAAGCGCACGGGCAAGCCCGGCCCGCTTCTTCATGCCGCCCGAAAGCTCGGCCGGATATTTGGGGGCGGCATCGGCGGGAAGGCCGGAAAGCCCGATCTTGTAGGCGGCAATCTCGTCGCGCAGGGCCGGTGCCATATCGGGGAAATATTCGCGCAGCGGGACCTGGATATTTTCAGCGACGGTCAGCGTTGAAAACAGCGCCCCCCCCTGAAACAGCACGCCCCAGCGCCGCCGCAGATCATAGGCGTCCGCAGTGCTGGCATCGGGATCGACATGGCGGCCCAGCACGTGCACGCTGCCTTCCACGGGCTTTTGCAGGCCGATGATCGAGCGCATCAGCACCGATTTGCCCGTGCCAGAGCCGCCGACCACGCCCAGAATCTCGCCGCGCTTCACATCCAGATCAAGCCGATCGTGGATCAGCTGGGCTTCAAACCGGTTGGTCAGCCCGCGCACGCGGATCGCGCATTCGGCATCGGAAAGCGCATCAAGCCGGGGTGAAAGCGGATCGTTCATCGGCGCGTCTCCGGCTCAGCCCCAGCCAATCGAGGTGAAGAAAATGGCGAAAAAGGCATTGAGCGCCAGCACCAGGAAAATCGCCTGCACCACCGCGGCCGTGGTGCGCAGGCCCACTTCTTCGGCATTGGCCTTCACCTGCATGCCATTATAGCAGCCGGCAATGGCAATCACTGCGGCGAAGACGGGTGCCTTGATGAGGCAGATATAGACATCCGTCATCGGCAGCACTTCGCGCACCCGCTGCACATAAGTGGAGGGCGGAATATCCAGCCCCATCCAGCAAAAGAGCATGCCGCCGACCAGCGCCATCAGCCCGGAAAACAGCGCCAGAAAGCTGAGCATGATGATGGTCGCGACCATCCGCGGGATCACCAGCGCCTCAAAAGGCGAAACCCCGATGATGCGCATCGCATCCACTTCCTCGGTCAGCTTCATCGTGCCGATCTGTGCGGCAAAGGCAGAGCCTGAACGCCCGGCAATCATGATCGAGGTCAACAGCACGCCCAGCTCGCGCACCGATGATCGCGCCACCAGATTGACGGTGAACACGTCCATCCCGAATTCCTGCAGCTGCACGGCCCCCTGCTGCGCGATCACCAGCCCGATCATGATGCTCATCAGCGCGATCAGCCCCAGCGCATCAACCCCGACATAGCGGAATTGCTGGACCACGGCATTGATCCGCAATTTGGATGGGTGGCGGATGATGCGCATCAGCGCCAGAAGGGTGCCCCCGGCAAAGCCCAGCAGGCCGAGCATGGTGCGCATGATATCGACCACGGCCTCACCGATTTCGCCGAGGATGCGGGCAAAGGGGTTGGCAATGTGGGGGCGGATCTGCACCGGGCCGCCGGCTTCGGCCACAGCCTCGATCAGGCGCATGGCATGCGAGGATGCACCCTCGATCCGCGCCCCGCTCTCCGCTGTGAAACGGTGCAGCACCCAGGCGCCGACCGTGTCCAGCCGCTCGATCCGGCTCATGTCGATGGTGGCGATCGGCCGGGGCAGCGCCGCCAGCTGATCCTGCAGATCGCCGAGCTGGCCCAGCGTCAGCCGGCCGGACAGCTCCACGGTGCCGCCCTGCCGGGGCTCGCCTGCTGCGTCATCAGCCGTGCGATAGGCAATGGCAACGCCACTCTTCATCTTGCCGGCCCGTCCGTCATCGCGCTGGACAGTGCGGGATATTTGGCGCATCGACAAGAGGCTTTGCACAGTCCTGCCATCATCGCCGCTGCCATGCCCCACAAGCTTGCCATTTACGATATGGATCGCACCATCACCCGGCGGGGCACCTATGCCGATTTCCTGATCTTTGCGGCCCGGCGCAGCGCGCCGCTGCGGCTGGCGCTGCTGCCCGGTGCCGGGTGGAACGGGCTGCTCTATGCCGCCCGGCAGCTCAATCGGGCGCGGCTCAAGGAGCGCAATCTGCAGCTGCTGCTGGGGCGCCGGCTGGAGGCCGCACGCATGCTGCCAATCGTCGATGCCTATGCCGCACGCGTCGTCCGCCGCAATATCCGGCGTGATGCGCTGGCGCAGATCGCTGCAGATCAGGCCGCGGGCTATCGCATCATTTTCGCAACGGCCTCGTTCGCGCTTTATGCCAGGGCGATTGCCGCGCGGCTGGGCGTGGCCCCCGGCGATGTCATTGGCACGCAGCTGGCCCCGCTTGTGCGCACGGCGGGCCATGCCCCGGCCATCAGCGGGGCAAATTGCTATGGGGCAGACAAGCTAGCCATGGTGGAGCAATGGCTGGCCGAGGCGGGCATCAGGCGCGATGAGGCGCATATCCGCTTTTATTCGGATCATGTGTCCGATGCGCCGTGCCTGGGCTGGGCGGATGAAGCCATTGCCACCAGCCCGCATCCGCCGCTGCGCCGCCTGGCACAGCGGCAGGGCTGGCAGGTGGTGGACTGGCGCTAGCGCGCCACAGGCTAGAGCGTGCGGCCGATCAGTTCCTTCATGATCTCGTTTGTGCCGCCGAAAATGCGGGTCACACGCGCACTTCGCCACGCGCGGGCGATGGGATATTCGTTCATATAGCCCGCCCCGCCGTGCAGCTGCAGGCACTGGTCCATCACCTCCCACTGCAGATCGGTGTGCCACAGCTTGGCAGCAGCCCCTTCTTCGGCGGTCAGTTCCTTTTTGGCATGGCGGTTGAGCGCCCAATCAAGGTGCGCCCAGCCCACCTGCAGCTTGGTCTTGAGATCGGCCAGCACGAAGCGCGTGTTCTGGAAATCGAACACCGCTTTGCCAAAGGCCTTGCGATCCTTCACGAAGGCCACGGTGTCGTCATAGGCCCTTTGCGCAGCGGCCTGCGCGCCAACCGCGATCGACAGCCGTTCCTGCGGCAATTCGCTCATCAGATAGATGAAGCCCTTGCCTTCCTCGCCCAGGCAGTTGGTCATCGGCACGCGCACATCTTCGAAAAACAGCTCGGATGTGTCGGCGGCATCCATGCCGATCTTGTCCAGATTGCGCCCGCGCTTGAAGCCCTCGCGCTCTGCTTCCACCAGGATGATGGACACGCCCTTCCACGCGGGCTGCACCTCGGTGTCGGTCTTGGCGCAGACGAGGATCAGATCGGCATTCTGGCCATTGGTGATATAGGTCTTGCTGCCATTGATGACATAATGATTGCCATCCTTTTTCGCGGTGGTGCGGATGCCCTGCAGGTCCGATCCGGTGCCCGGCTCCGTCATCGCGATCGCGGAGATCGTCTCGCCCGAAACCAGCCGCGGCAGCCAGTGCTTCTTCTGTTCCTCGCTGCCATAGGCAACGATATAATTGACCACGATATCCGATTGCAGCGAAAAGCCGAGCGGCACGCCGCCATGATAGGCCGCTTCTTCGTTGACAATGGCATTATAGCCGAAATCGAGGCCCAGGCCGCCATAGGCCTCCGGCACTGTGGGGCACAGCATGCCCAGCGCCCCCGCCTTTGGCCAGATGTCCTTGGGCACGATGCCGTCTTCATCCCATTTGGCGGCATTGGGGGCAACTTCCTTTTGCATGAACTGCCGCACCGTCTGGCGGAAGGCTTCATGATCTGGCGAATAGGCCGTGCGGGCAAGGCTATCGAGCGACATGGGGGAACATCCTCTCTCTTGTGGCAGGGAACCGTCGCGGCACATTGGCAAGCTTTACGTTTACGTCAAGTGCAAAAAGATGGTGCACGGATTATGGACGTGCCTATGGACCCGCCGATGGACAGGCTTTTTGAACCCGCGCTCCACCTGGATGTGGCGTGCGAACTGGGCGAATGCCCACGCTGGCATCCGGGCGAGCGCGCGCTTTACTGGGTCGATATCGCTGCACGAACGCTGCACCGCAGCAGCCCTGCACAGAATGATATCGAGAGCCGGACCTTCGACGTGCCAGTGGCCTGCTTTGCCTTTCGCGCAGGGGGCGGCCTGGTGCTGGGGATGAAGGATGGCTGCGCGCTGATCGATCATCTGCACGATGCTCCGCGCCCCTTTGGCCCGCAGCCGCTGGCGGGCCGGCCGCATCACCGCATGAATGATGGCCGCACCGATGCGCAGGGGCGCTTCTGGGTGGGCAGCGTGAACAGCGCAAAGGATGCGCCCGATGCCACGCTCTACCGGCTCGATCCGGATGGCGCACTCAGCCCGGTCGAAAGCGGGATGATCACCTGCAATGGCGCGGCGTTCAGCAGCGATGGCCGCTTTGCGCACAGCGATACGCCCAGCCACCGGGTGCGGGTCTATGATGTCGATGGTGACGAAGGCGCCATCACCAATGGGCGCACGCTGCATCAATTCGATGCCCGCACCAGCGGCGGTGTCGGTCCCGGCCTCGGGCGGCCCGATGGCGGCAGCTTTGATGCAGAGGGCAATTATTGGTGCGCGCTGTTCGATGGCTGGCGCGTCGTGCAGATCGCGCCCGATGGCACCCTGCTGCGCAGCATTGCCCTGCCGGTTGCCCGCCCGACGATGATTGCCTTTGGCGGGGATGACCGGCGCACGGCCTATGTCACCAGCGCGTGGACCGGGCTTGATGCCGCTGCCCGCGCCGCCCAGCCGCACGCCGGCGCGATTTTCGCGTTTCGCGTCGCGACGCCGGGGCTTGCCGAACATCCCTTCGCTGCATAGGGTGCGTGCCAGCGTGGCGCATCGCGTGCGCCCGGTCTAGAAAAACCCGGTCTGGAGAGAAACATGCGTTCCTTTGCCCTTGCCCTGCTGCTGGCCAGCACCACGCTGGCCGGCTGTGCCTCAACCACGGAGACGCCTGTGCAAACCCCTGCTGCAACTGCCCCCGTCATTGATCCCGTCGCGCCTGCGGCGCCCCCGGCCGAAGCGCCAAAGCCTGCCAATCCGCTAACCGCGAAATGGGATGGCCCCTTTGGCGGCGTGCCTCCCTGGGACAAGCTGAACCCGGAGCTGTTTCCGGGCGCATTTGAAGAGGCGATGGCCGATCTGACCAGGGATGTGCACGCTGTGCGCGACAATCCTGCGCCGGCGACCTTTGATAATGTGCTGGTGCCGATGCAGCTGGCGGGCGAGAAGATGGATCGCGTGCTGGCGCTGTGGGGGGTGCAGACCTCCAACCAGTCGAACGATCGCGTCAATGCGCTTGATGAGGAATGGAGCCCGAAGCTCAGCGCCTTTTACGACAGCCTGTTCCTCGATCCCAAATTGTTCCAGCGCTATAAAGAGGTGTATGACAAGCGGGCCACGCTCGGCCTGAATGCGCAGCAGCTGCGCATCGTGGAACGGGCCTATGAAAATTTCGTGCGCGATGGCGCGAATCTGGCACCGGCGCAAAAGCAGCGGCTGGTCGCGATCAACAGCGCGCTGGCCCAGAAATTCGCCGAATTTTCGGGCAAGGTGCTGAAGGATGAGCAGAAATATACCATCGTGGACAGTGAAGCCGAGCTGGGCGGGCTGGAGCCGGGGCTGATCGCCTCGTTCAAGGCCGCGGCGGACGCAGCCGGGCAGCCGGGCAAATTTGCGATCAAGAACACCCGTTCGGCGGCGCAGCCCGTGCTGCAATATGCGACCAACCGGGCGCTGCGCGAAAAGGTGTGGCGCGCCTTCGTCAATCGCGGCGACAACAAGGATGGCAATGATACCAATGCAACCATATCCGACATCCTGAAGCTGCGGCAGGAACGCGCGGCATTGCTCGGCTTTCCGACGCACGCGCATTATCGCATGGCCGATACGATGGCCAAGGATCCCGCCAAGGCGATGGATCTGATGATGAAAGTGTGGCCGGCCGCGGTTGCCCGCGTGAAGGAAGAAGTGGCCGACATGCAGGCGATTGCCGACAAGGAAGCGCGCGAGGGCCGCGGCGCACGCCTCACCATCGAGCCGTGGGACTATCGCTTTTACGCTGAAAAGGTGCGCAAGGCGAAATATGATCTGAACGAGGCCGAGGTGAAGCCCTATCTCCAGCTCGACAAGCTGGTCGATGGCATGTTCTGGGCCGCGGGGCAGCTCTATGATCTGGGCTTTCGCGAAAACACCGGCAGCCTGCCCGTGTTCGATCCCGATGTGCGCACCTTCGAGGTCTACAATCTCAAGACCAATGCCAATATCGGCGTCTTCTATCTTGATAATTTCGCCCGCAACGGCAAGCGTTCGGGCGCATGGATGACGACATATCGCTCGCAAAAAGGGCTGGGCGGGCGCACCAATACGCTGGCATCCAACAACAATAATTTCACCAAGGGCGCGGGCAAGACGCCGACGCTGATCAGCCTCGATGATGCCGATACGCTGTTTCACGAATTCGGCCATGGCATCCATTTTCTGCTGCAGGATGTCTATTATCCCGCACTGGCCGGGGTGCCGCGCGATTTCGTCGAATATCCAAGCCAGGTGAACGAGAAATGGCTGCTCACGCCTGAAATCCTCAATCGCTTTGCGCTGCATTATGAAACCGGCCAGCCGATGCCGCAGGCGCTGGTGGACAAGATCAAGGCCTCTGCCACCTTCAACCAGGGTTTTGCCACGGTCGAATTTCTGGCGAGCGCCATTCTCGACATGAAGCTGCACGATCGCCAGGTGCCCGTGTCCGATCCGGCGGCGTTCGAGCGGGAATCGCTGGCGGCGATCGGGATGCCGCGGCAGATCGTGATGCGCCACCGGCTGCCCCAGTTCAATCACCTCTTCGCGTCCGATGCCTATTCGGCCGGCTATTACAGCTATTTGTGGTCCGAGGTGATGGATGCCGATACCTGGGCCGCATTTGAGGAGGCGGGCGGACCCTATGATCGCAGCGTTGCGGATCGCTATCGCACCATCCTCCTGTCAACCGGCAATGAAACCGACCGGGCCGAGGCCTATCGCCAGTTTCGCGGGCGCGATCCCGATGTGAAGGCGCTGCTCAAGAGCCGCGGCTTTCCCACAGGCGATGC
>CAZFYJ010000023.1:10053-16057 GCA_964523215.1 uncultured Sphingomonadaceae bacterium
CAGAAAACCGGCCGTGAAGCGATAGGGCAGGGGCCCGAGGACGGATAGCAGGGGGCAAGGCACGGCATGCGCCGCGACGATGAACTGCTGAAGGCCCATGCGGAAGAGCGGACGCGCCAGCAGGTCCGGCTGGCTGCTGCCCGCCGCGCCGATGCCGATCGGCCGCTTTCGCTATCGGACATGCCGCGCGCGGCCACCGGGCGGATCGCGCTTGCGGCACTGGCGCTCGCCACCATATGCAATCTGTTGCTGATGATCGATGCGCATGAATATTTTGGCGGATCGACGGGCGGCGCGCTCTATGTGCTGCCCTTTCTGCTGCCCCCGCTGATGCTGCTGCTGATCGACCGGCAGGGGCGGGCGACCGCGGGCGTGCACATGCTGATGGGGCTGATTGTGATCGCCATGCTGATGCTGCTGCCGCTTGCGATTTCGCTGCTGGTCAATCTGTCCGGGGTCGATGTTGCGATGGATAGCGCGCTGGTGGTCAGCCTGTCCTATCTGGGCATCATGACCCCGCTGCTGCCTTATTATCTCCTTGCCGCATTGCTCAGCGCGCCGCTGGCGGGATGGCTGCTGCGCCGCCTTTTTGCGCGCTGAAGCTGCCGCTTTTCCTTGGCATTTCCTGCCCCTGCGCCTATAGGCTGTGCATGACAGACGAACCTGAAAACACGCCCCCCGCCCCCCCGCCTGCAACGGGCGCTGCCGCCGATGCAACACCCCCCCAGCAAGCGCCGATTACATCCGATTATGGCGCGGATTCGATCAAGGTTCTCAAGGGCCTGGATGCAGTGCGCAAGCGGCCGGGCATGTATATCGGCGATACCGATGATGGCAGCGGCCTGCACCATATGGTGTTCGAAGTTTCGGACAATGCGATCGACGAGGCGCTGGCCGGGCATTGCGATCGGGTGCTGATCACGCTCAATCCCGATGGATCGGTGAGCGTGGAAGACAATGGCCGCGGCATCCCCACGGGCATGCACCCCGAAGAGGGCGTTTCCGCTGCCGAAGTGATCATGACGCAGCTGCACGCCGGCGGCAAATTCGAAAACACGTCGGATGACAATGCCTACAAGGTCTCCGGCGGGCTGCACGGCGTGGGCGTTTCGGTGGTCAATGCGCTGTCCGAATGGCTCGATCTCACCATCTGGCGCGACGGGCACGAGCATTATATGCGCTTTGCCCATGGCGATGCCGTCGCTCCGCTCGCGGTGGTCGGCCCGGCCAACGGCAAGAAGGGCACCAAGGTCACCTTCCTGCCCAGCCCGGCCACGTTCAAGATCACCGAATTTGATTTCGAAAAGCTGGAGCATCGCTATCGCGAGCTCGCCTTTCTCAATTCGGGCGTGCGCATCATCCTCACCGATGCGCGCCATGCCGAACATCTGTCGCACGATCTTTTTTATGAGGGCGGGATTGCTGCCTTCGTGAAATGGCTGGACCGTTCAAAGCAGCCGCTGATGCCTGATCCGGTCGCCATTTCGGGCACGCGCGATGATGTCACCATCGATGTCGCGCTCGAATGGAATGACAGCTATTATGAAAATGTCCTGTGCTTCACGAACAATATTCCCCAGCGCGATGGCGGCACGCATCTGGCAGCATTTCGCGCGGCATTGACACGCACGCTGAACAATTATGCCGACAAATCCGGCATGATGAAGAAAGAGAAAGTGAGCCTGACCGGCGAGGATATGCGCGAAGGGCTGACGGCGATTGTCTCCGTCAAGCTGCCCGATCCGAAATTTTCCTCGCAAACCAAGGACAAGCTGGTTTCTTCCGAAGTGCGCCAGCCGCTCGAAAGCCTGATGGCAGACAAGATGGCCGAATGGCTGGAGGAAAATCCGGCGCATGCGCGCGCGATCATCCAGAAGGTCATCGACGCCGCTGCCGCGCGCGAGGCCGCGAAAAAGGCACGGGAAGCCAGCCGCAAGAGCGTGATGGGCATTGCCTCCCTGCCCGGCAAGCTCGCCGATTGCCAGGAAAAGGACCCCGCCAAATCAGAGCTGTTTCTGGTCGAAGGGGATAGTGCAGGCGGCAGCGCCAAGCAGGGGCGCGACCGGCATTATCAGGCGATCTTGCCGCTGAAGGGCAAGATCCTGAATGTGGAGCGGGCGCGCTTTGATCGCATCATTTCGTCCAAGGAAGTCGGCACCCTGATCCAGGCCATGGGCACCGGCATCCGCGACGATTTCAACATTGAAAAGCTGCGCTATCACAAGATCGTGATCATGACCGACGCCGATGTGGACGGGGCGCACATCCGCACGCTGCTGCTCACTTTCTTTTACCGGCAGATGCCCGAAATCATCGAACATGGGCATCTCTACATTGCCCAGCCGCCGCTCTACAAGGTGGCGAAGGGGCGGTCCGAGGTCTATCTGAAGGATCAGGCGGCGCTCGATCAATATCTGATCGAGGCGGGCGTGGGCGCCGTGCGGCTCGATGGGCCGGGCGGGTCGCGGGCGGGCGCGGATCTTGCCGCGCTGGTGGAGCATGCCCGGCGGCTGCGCGCGCTGATGCGCTATGTGCCCGGCCGTTATGATCCCGCACTGGTGGAGGCGCTGGCACTCTCCGGCGGGCTGGCCCCGGGGCTGGGTGCCGCAGAACGGGCAGCGGCGGTGGCGCGCACGGCCGCATGGCTGGGCGCGGGCGATGCCGAGGCGCGCTGGAGCGGCGCGGCAGAGGATGATGGTGGCTATCTGCTGCAACGCATCTGGCGCGGCGTGACAGACAGCCACCGCATCGATGCCGCCTTTCTCGTCAGTGCCGAGGCGCGCAAGCTCCATGCGCTTGCCGGCGAACAGGCCGATGCCTATGGCGCGCCGCAGATGCTGGTGCGCATCGGCGCTGCGGCGGCGCCTTTGGCCCGCGATGCGACAGGCGACGGGAGCGAGGACGCAGCGGCGGACAGCGATGTGGACGAAACCGCGCAGGATGCAACCGCCCAGCCGGACAAGAGCGCCGTTCCCATCACCGGGCCGTCCAGCCTGCTCGATGCGGTGTTTGCGCAGGGGCGGCGGGGCCTTGCCATTGCCCGCTACAAGGGGCTGGGCGAGATGAATGCGGAGCAGCTGTGGGAAACCACACTCGATCCCGCCAATCGCTCGCTCCTCCAGGTGGAGGCCGAGCAGGCCGATGTCGCGCACGAGATTTTCGAGCGGCTGATGGGCGACGAGGTGGAGCCGCGGCGCGCCTTCATCCAGCAAAATGCGCTGAGCGTCGCCAATCTGGATGTGTGATCGCTGACCGGCGCTGCGCCGGCTTGCAGCGATGGTCCTGCGCGGTGCAGGCCATGGCTGGGCCATGTGGCGCAATTTCCCTCTGTCCCTGCTGTGGCGGCTCTGCCATGGGGGGCGCATGGGGTCTGGCATGCTGACAATCGAGACGCGCGTCGGGCGGCGGGAGTTCACGGCGCTGATGGCAGCGCTGATGGCGCTCAATGCCTTTGCCATCGATGCGATGCTGCCTGCGCTTCCGGCCATGGCGGTCAGCATGGGCGGCGTTTCGGTCACGGATATGCAGCTGGTGATCAGCGCCTTTCTGCTCGGCACCGGCGTGGGATCGCTGGTTCATGGGCCGCTGACAGACCGGCTTGGCCGCCGCCCGGTGTTGATCGGCGCGCTGTGCGCCTCGGTGCTGGTGGCGCTCGCCTGCGCCTTTGTCCGCGATTATGAGGTGATGCTCGCGCTGCGCTTCGCGCATGGGGTGGTGTGTGCGGCGCTCGGGGTGGTGTGCACCGCCGTGGTGCGAGATCTGTATGAAGGCGATGCCATGGCGCGGCAGATGTCGATGATCTTCCTCGTCTTCATGGCCGTGCCGATTGTGGCCCCGGCGATCGGCGCGGTGATTCTGCAGGTGGAGCGCTGGCCCGCGATCTTCTTTGTGCTGGCGGCGCTGGCGCTGTGCGCCTGCCTGTGGCTGGTGCGCCGCCTGCCGGAAACGCTGCCCCGGCACAAGCGCCGGCCGATCGATCCGGTCAGCATTGCGGCGGCGGGCTGGCGCGTCGTCTCGCATCGCTCTGCCACCAATTATATGGTGGGCTCAGCGCTCGCCCATGGGGCGCTGTTTGGCTATCTCAACAGCTCGCTCCAGCTGGTGAGCGAAACCTTCCGGGTGCCGCATCTCTTCCCGCTGATCTTTGCCGGCGTCGCGATTGCGATTGCCATCAGCAATTTTTCCAACGCGCATATCGTGGAGCGTTTCGGCGCGCGGCGCGTGGCGCACACGGCGATCCTGCTGTCCTGCCTGGTGGGCGGCGTGCAGGTGGTGGTCAGCCTCTTCGCGCCGCATGATCTGACGCTGTTCCTCATTTTCTGTGCGCTCAACATGGGGCTGATCGGTTTTATCGGCTCGAATTGCGGGGCGATTGCGATGGAGCCTTATGGCGACATTGCGGGCACGGCATCCTCGGTGCAATCGGCCGTGCGCACGATATTGTCGGCCAGCATTGGCGCGTGGGTCGGGCAGCATTTCGATGGCACTGCCTTTCCGATGGCAATGGGCTTTCTGCTGTGCGGTGCCGGTGCGCTGGCGCTGGTCGCGATTGCAGAGCGCGGGCGACTGTTTCGGCGGCCGGGCACGGCACCCAAGCCGCTGCCGCTGGAAACGCTGCGGCATTAAGTCCGCTAGCCGCTGTTGCGCAGCGCAGTGGCAATGGCATTGATGGTGAGGGTGATGCCTTCGGCAATGCGCGGATCGCTCTCCCCGCTGCGGTGCCGCCGCAGCATTTCGACCTGGAGATGGTTCAGCGGCTCGATATAGGGCAGGCGCAGGCGGATCGAATGCGCCAGCGCCGGATTATGATCGAGCAGGCGGGCCTCGCCCGTGATCGCAAGCAGCGCATCATGCGTGCGCTGCCAGCTGTCGCTGATGCGGGCGAACATCGCCTCGGCCCCAGGCACATCGGCGGCAAGGGTGGCATAATGCGCGGCAATGCCGATGTCCGATTTGGCCAGCACCATTTCCAGATTGGCCAGCAGGGTGCGGAAAAACGGCCAGGCCGTCGCCATTTCCCGCAGCAGGCCCGCATCGCCAAAGCCGGACAATGCGGTGCCGGTGCCAAACCAGCCGGGCAGCATCACCCGCGCCTGCGCCCAGCTGAACACCCAGGGGATCGCGCGCAGATCCTCGATCCGCTCGCTTGCCGTGCGGCTGGAGGGGCGCGATCCGATCTTCAGCGTGGCGATTTCGGCAATCGGCGTCATCGCGCGGAAAAACTGGCGAAACCCCGGCGTTTCATAAACCAGGCCGCGATAGGCGGCAAAGGCGCTGGCGGACAAGGCATCCATTGCCCCGGCATAGCGCGCAGCATCGGGCGGCGGCAGCGCAACCGGC
This sequence comes from uncultured Sphingomonadaceae bacterium, assembly GCA_964523215.1. Classification (GTDB taxonomy): domain Bacteria; phylum Pseudomonadota; class Alphaproteobacteria; order Sphingomonadales; family Sphingomonadaceae; genus CAZFYJ01. Next base: position 15,394 of record CAZFYJ010000023.1, read on the forward strand.
GCAAGGCTGGCGCGCAGGCTGGCGGCGGCCATCGCCTCCAGATTGGCGGCGGCGGTTTCGGCGGTGCCATATTTGGCGGCAATCACTTCGCCCTGCTCGGTGATGCGGATGCGCCCGTTCACGGTGCCCGCCGGCTGCGCGAGGATCGCGGCATAGGCGCTGCCCCCGCCCCGGCCGACAGCGCCGCCGCGCCCGTGAAACAGCTGCATGCGCACGCCTGCTGCGGCAAAGACCGGGGCCAGCGCTTGCGATGCCTGATAGAGCGACCAGGTGGAGGTGAGATAGCCGCCATCCTTGTTGCTGTCCGAATAGCCGATCATCACTTCCTGGGTGCCGCGTGCGCGCACGGCAGCGCCAATGCCGGGCACCGCAAAATAGGCGGCCATGATAGCCGGGGCGCGGGCCAGATCCTCGATCGTTTCAAACAGCGGCACCACCATGATCGGGGCATGCGGCACGCCGTCCGACCCGGGCGGCTGATACAGCCCGGCCTCTTTCAGCAGCACATGCAGCTCCAGCAGATCGGAAAGGCTCTCCGTCTTGCTGATGATCGCTGTGGTGATGCTGTCCGGCCCCAGCATGCGGCGCACCTCGGCGGCCATGCGGATGATGCCAAGCTCGCTTTGCGTTGTCGCGCTATAGTCTCCCCACGCGCTGGCGAGCG
>CAZFYJ010000024.1:0-15814 GCA_964523215.1 uncultured Sphingomonadaceae bacterium
GCTTCACTTCCCTGACCACCGATGCCGGGGTCTGTGTCGGGATCGTTGCAGACTTGATCTCGGTTGCGGAATAGACACGCACGGCCGAGCCGTCAAAATAGGCAACCAGATTGCACGCCTTGGCCATCTGCTCCCAAATCTGGCGCGGTGTGCCCGGGAAGGTGCCGTGCACCGGGCAGTTGGGGACCGAACTGATCTTCACGTTGAGATTGGCCTGGCCGAACAGATTGCGCACAACGTCGCCGATATTGCTGCCCCGGCTGGTGACGGTGATTGTCTTGTTGGGAAAGGGAATGGCCGCGCTTCCCTGCTGCCCGAGGGCAGATTGATGCGGCACGATCGCGAACGCCGAAAGGACAGCAAGCGGCATGACCAGACGGGCGCACAAAGCGGACATCATTCTGCATACTCCTTTTCGGTCGCGTTCATCAGGCTGTCTGGCGCGCGGTTCACCTCGCCCACCACGTCCAGCGGCACCGCAGGGTTCAATTCGTTGAACGAAATGACGGCGGTGTGAAACAGGTCGGCTGCGATCAGCAGCCGCAAGGGGCGACGCAAATCCTGCGCGGTCAATATGGCCGTTGCCTTGCTCGCATCCACCTGTTCCACCAGGAGGCCAATAAGGGCCCGCATCTGGTGCGGATTGATCGCCAGCCGCATCTGGCCGTCGACCGGGGTCAGCGTCTGCCGGATCACATCCTCGAGCGCGCTGCCGATCATCAGCACCGGCAAGCGCCCGTCGACGCATAAAGGCGCAATCAGATGACGCCGCATCGAAACGCGCACCCGCTCTGCAATGGCCTGGGATTCACGCTCATATTGGCCGATTTCGGCGATCGCTTCCACCGGATCACGCAGATTGCGCAGCGGCACCGATTCTTCGGCCAGCAGCCGCAGCACTTCGGCAATCTTGCCTGTGGGCACGGCACGCACGGCCTCTTTCACCACTTCGGGATAGGCTTCGCCCAGCGCATTCAGCTTGTCCGTCACTTCCTGCAGGCCAAGGAACACACCGATGTTGCGACGCAGCAGCTCCTCGACGATCCGGGCCATGCGATCCACCCATTCGTCACCCGTCCAATCGAGCGCCCCTGCGCCCAGTGGCGCATCATGCGCGCTCAGCGCCCAGCTGCCCGTCGCCCGCAGCGCGGCATCGTCGCACAGCAGTCGCAGCGCAGGGAGAGTGACGCCGCTTTGTTGCTGCAGCGCTTCGATCCGCGCCGCCACGGCTTCGCGCGTCGCCTCGAGGGTTGCGCCGCCAGGCAGGCTGACCTTGAGCAGCAGCGGATCGACGCCGGGCAGGGCGGCCGGCACATAGCTGGCCTCGACCATGGGCGGCGGGCTTGCGCCGCTGCGTTCGATGATCTTGCCGCGGATCCAATGCCCGCTGGTCGGGTGGAGATAAATGCCCGCAGACAGCAAGGTGATCGCCAGCGTCGCAAAGACCAGCGTGGGAAAGCCGGGGATCAGCCCCATCAGCAAAGCCATGCCGCCCGCCACCATCAGCACGTGCGGCTTGTTGCCGATCTGGCGTGCGATGGCCGGGCCAAGATCGCGATCCTTTTCCTCGTCGGTCGTCCGCGTCACCAGCAGGCCGGCCGCCATTGCCGAAAACAGCGCAGGGATTTGCGCCACCAGCCCGTCACCAATGGTGAGGATCGAAAATGTGCGCACAGCGTCCGACAATTCCATATCATGCCAGAAAATGCCGAGGGCAATGCCGCCCAGCAGATTGACGATCACGATGATGATCGAGGCAATGGCATCACCTTTTACAAATTTCATCGCGCCATCAAGGCTGCCGTGCATCTTGCTTTCCTGCTCCAGCATGTGGCGCTTTGCGCGCGCCTCATCTTTCGAGAGCAGGCCGGAACGCAGATCGCTGTCGATGGACAGCTGCTTGCCGGGCATGGCATCGAGGCTGAACCGCGCCGCCACCTCGGCCACCCGCTCTGCCCCTTTGGCAATGACGATGAATTGCACAACGGTGATGATCAGGAAGATCACCAGCCCGACCATCAGATTGCCACCTGCCACCATCATCCCGAATTGCTGCACGATCGCGCCGGCATGCATTTCCGTCAGGATCATGCGGGTGGTGGCGATGCTGATCGCCAGGCGAAACAGCGTCGTGATCAGCAGCACAGTGGGAAAGGTCGAAAAATCGAGCGGCTTGCTGACATAAAGGGTGCTCAGCAGCAGCAGGATGCCCGCGGTGATGTTGATTGCGATCAGCGTATCGAGCATCAGCGCCGGCAGCGGCAGGATCATCATCGCGATCACTGCCGAAACCATGGCGATCAGTGCGACGTCGGCAAGGCGCACGCCGCCGGAAAGACGCAGGGCGGAGGCGAAGGCTTGCCTCACTGCGCGGGCGCCCCCACCGTAGCGCCGGTCGCTGATTCGAGCAGCTTGTAATAATGCGCCATCACGGCCTTCACATAATGCTGCGTCTCACGGAAAGGGGGCACGCGGTTGCCATATTTGGCAACGGCCCCTTCGCCCGCATTATAGGCAGCCAGCATCAGCGTGAAATTGCCATCATAGCGCTTGTGCAGCTTGCGCAGCAGGCGTGCGCCAGCGTCGACATTGGCCGCAGGATCGGTCAGCTGGTGCGGCGCGAGGCCAAGCATGCGACCGGTTGCCGGCATGATCTGCATCAGTCCCTTGGCACCGGCATGGCTGGCAATGGCCGGCCGATAGCCCGATTCCTGCTTGATCACGGCATGAAGGAAGAGCGGATCGATGCGATGCCGCCGTGCCACCTGCTCAATCAGATTGTCAAAGCTGGTGGTATAGGTGCCTGGTCGCAGCCCCAGGATGCTCTCGGGATTTTGCTGGATGCTGGCCGCCGTGGCACGCCGGCCGCCAGAGCCGCGCGGGGCCGCCGTCATGCCGCTTGCGCCGACGGACGCTGGCTGCGCCGGATCGCTCACCTCGGCCGCCGGCACAATGCGGATCGATCGCACACCGCCTGCCGACGTCAGATAGATCGGGCGACCATCATCCTGGGCGCTGGTGCCGCGAGCCTTTTTGGGCCGCGCCTGATCCATGTTGGTGATGTATGGCGATTCGCTGCCACCTTCGATTTCCACATCGTCGGCGGGCTTACGCGGCGGATCGGGCGGCGATTCCACGATCTGGTCGGCGCAGCCTTCCAGCACCATCACGCCCTTGATCGATGCTTTGTCCGCGATGCGGATCGGCCCTTCGATCGGGCAGGGGACCGGCTCCTCCTGCTTTTTCTTCTTTTTCGCCTCCGCCGGGCTCGTGATGAGGGCCGCGGCGATGATCACGGCCGACAGCGTCGCGCCGTGCAGCATCCCGCGCCAGCCTGTTGCCGATGGTTGCCTTAAACCAGCCGATGACGAAAAAGTTTCTTTGCAGATCATAACATACTCCCTGCTGTGGCGGACGGCCACAACCTGATTTCTGTTTGATCCCCCGGCGCGCTGTTTCGCTGCCGTGATGACAATCTGCGGTGAAAAATTGACATTATCAAGACATTTATGCGCCACGGCGCCGCCCACTGCGTCTCCATTCCCGCATGGATTGGATGAAAACCACGCAAAACCGTGATGCTGGCACGCATCGCCCGCCTGCGCTGGTCGTGCCGCATACACGCTCCGGCGCGTCGTAAACATCCAGCGACTCGGCCGAATCATCGCAGAGTGATTATTTAAGTCGATGTAAGTAAGCGATTTTCTGGGACAATATGATCCGCACAATCACGGTTAATCGGGTTGACACCACATGCGAAGCTGACACTATGTTCCGCAAGGATTCGGCGCCATCCCCCGGCCGGTTCCTGCAACAGGATCAAACGCCTGAGCTGCCGAAGCGGCACAGATGTTTGCCATGTTGCCAAGCGCTGTTTTCATTGCACCTGCGCGGGAGCAAGCCGCGGCTGATTGCCCATGGCATGCGACCATATGGTCGTGCCACAGGCGGACGCCGCAATGCTCGCTGCGCTGCAACAGTGTTGGGCCCGCACCAGGGTTGAGCAAGGAAATGGCGGCACGCATCCATGGCGGACAAGAATGATGGCGGTGACAAGACCGAGCTTCCGACGCCCAAGCGGTTGCGCGATGCGCGGGAAAAAGGCGATGTCGCCAAATCCAAGGATGTCGGTGCTGCGCTGGTGGTGCTGGCGTGGCTCGCCTTGCTTGCCTTTGCCGCAGGCTTTGTCGGCAGCCGCCTGTTTGCCCTGACCGAAGATACGCTGCTTCAGGCGACGACCCAGCCCTTTGCAACGGCGCTTGGCCAGGTTTCGGAATTGTCGCTCACCACGCTGGTCGTGATTTCAGTGGCAACGCTGCTCCCGATCGCAGTCATCGCCACATTTGCCGAATATGCCCAGATCGGCACGATCCTGACCGCGGAGAAGATGAAGCCGTCGTTCGAAAACATGAATCCCGTGGAAGGGCTGAAGCGCATGTTCGGGCTGGAGGGCCTTGTCGAGCTTGTGAAGACATTGGTGAAGGTCCTGCTGGTGTGCGCGATCACCTATGGTGTGATCCAGGCCGCCTTTCCGACCAGCGCCAGCCTGATCCAGCTCGCCGCCTGGTCGCCGGTTGCGGGCACTGCGCCGGCGGCGGCAAGCAGCATTTTTGAGCTGTTTCACAGCGTCACGTTGCAGCTCTTCGGCATTGTCATTTTTGCCTTTGCCTTCGTCGCGATCCTGGATCGGCTCTATGCGCAGCACAGCTTCACCAAGAAGATGAAGATGAGCATGCGCGACATCCGGCAGGAATATAAGGATGATGAGGGAGACCCTTATGTGAAGGCGGCGCGGCGCGAGATGCACCAGGAATGGGCCAATCAGAATGCCGTCGGCGCGGCGGGCAATGCTGCGGCTCTGCTCGTCAACCCCACGCACATCGCAATCGCGCTTGATTATGATGCCGAGGATTGCCCCGTTCCGGTGATCGCGGCGCGCGGTGAAGGCGCGCTCGCTGCTGCCATGCGGGAGGAGGCAGAGCGATCGGGCGTGCCCATCATCCGCAATATTGCAACTGCACGGCGCCTCTGGGCACGCGGCGAGGTCGGCGAAATCGTGCCCGAAGACATGTTCGACGCGATTGCGGAAATCATTTTGTGGGCCAAGCGCGCGCGCGAGGGCGATGCGCCGATGTGGCAGGATATGGACCATGACAAGGCGGACATCTTGATCCGCGAGGCGGAAGAGGCCGCATGACGGCGGGCGGCGTCGTTCGCATCGTGCGGGTGCAGGGGGACAGATAATGGGTGTGGGCACAGTTTTTTCCTCGCTGCTGGCAGTGCTGATTGCGCTGGCGCTGGTCATCGCTTTGGCCTGGGGCTCGCTCTATCTGATCAAGAAGGTGCAGGATCGGCAGCTTGGCGTGCGCGAAGATCTGGCGGAACAGCGCCGCATGCAGTTCATTCGGGCCATGCCGCTTGGCCAGAGGGAGCGGATCGTGCTGGTCGAAGTTGGCGACAAGGAGCTGTTGCTGGGCGTGACCACGCAGATGATCACCACGCTGGCCGAATGGCCGTCCGGTATCCGTGCCGGCAGCGGCAGCGGCAGCGCGGGCGAACCGCCCGAAACATCAGCGCCCGCCGCCCCGGCGGCAGCCAGTGGAAAACGCTTTCCAGCGATCAGTTTTCCCCCGCGCCCCGGCGCCGGGCGCAAAGGCTGATTGCCGATGCAGCAGGCCAGCCGCGATGAGCCGCGCTCTCTGATCGAGCAGCTGCGCATGCTGCTGGCAGATGTTCCTGCGCGTGCCGATGCTGCGGCGGTTTCGGCCTGGCACATTGAAAGTCCAGCGGTGCTTGTGCCGGGCAATGGCTGGTATCGTTGCGCCAGCGGGCTGGATTTCCGCATCGACCGGATTGATGGCACGCCGCGCCACCTCGCCGCGCAGGATCTGCCGGCAGCCGCGGCAGCGCTTGATGCGGCAGATCCGGTGCTGCGGCAGCTCTCGGCCCGGCTGGGGCTGGCCTTTGAGCCGGATTCCATGGCAGAGGCTGCGGGCGAGGGGGCCGTGACCCTGTCGCTTGCCGATGCCGCGCCAGAGGATGCCGCGCATCGCGTGACGATCGCGATCACGCCGGGAACGCCTGCTGCGGCGCAGATTGCCGCGGCTTGGGCGGCCTTGCCAGAGGCGTTGCAGGCGGCACAGACGCCGTGTGCGCTGCTGCTGGCTGGGCCTGCGCTCAGGATGGAAGATGTGGCCGGGCTTGAACCCGGCGACCTGCTGCTGTTGCCCGCGATTGTCGCTGCGCGGATCAACCCGCTCGCGCCTGACGGTGCAACGGCTGGGCCGTTCGATGCGGCGATGCTCGATGGTGCGCTCGATCTTGCCCGCGGGCTGTTTTACGCAGCAGCGCCGGTGCCGGATGCGAAGGCCGCTGTTGGTGGCTTTGTCGTCTCACCCGTCTTGCTGGTGCCGGATATTGCGGTGGCGACGCAGGGGCTGGCCCGTTTGCAGCCGGGCACGGCCCTGGCGCTGCCGGCGCTTGCGGGCACAGGCCAGGTGCGCATGCTGGTCGGCGAGACAGTGGTGGCTGAGGGGCAGCTGGGGCAGGGCCCAGGCGGCCTTGTCTTTCTTGTCGATGAGGCAAAGCACGCCGCTGTTGCCGATGATCTGGCGTCTGCCACTGCCCCGGATGCAGCGGCAAGCCCGGCCTTTGAACGCACGGATTGACGCTGGACACGGGGAGGAACGGACATGGATCTGACCAGCTTTACGCCAGGCTCCGCGCTTGTCACGGTGGTGCTTATCGCGCTGGCGCCCTTTTTCGCAGTGATGGTCACGAGCTTTACCAAGATCGTGGTCGTGCTCACCCTGTTGCGCAACGCGCTCGGCCTTCAGCAGGTGCCGCCCAATGTGGTGCTGAACGGCATGGCCCTGATCCTGACCGTCTATGTGATGTATCCCACCTTGCAGGATATGAATGCGGCGGCGCGCGGGCAGGTGGTGGAAGGCCGGATGGAGGGGGATGATCTGATCCAGCCCAGCCCGCTCGAAAGCGAAGCCAATATCTTCACCACGGCAGACCGCGCGAAGGAGCCGCTGCGCAAATTTCTGATGAAACACAGCGATCCGCGCGAGCGCGCCTTTTTCCTGAAAACGCAGCAACGCATCAGCGGGCCGGAGCGCGCCGGATCCATTTCCGAAAGCGATTTCATCGTTGTCATTCCCGCTTTTGTGGTGCGCGAACTGACCATCGCCTTCCAGATTGGTTTTCTCATATTTCTGCCATTTCTGATCATCGATCTGGTGATATCGAACATCCTGATGGCAATGGGGATGATGATGCTTTCGCCCGTCACCATCTCGCTGCCGTTCAAGATATTGCTGTTCGTCATGGTGGATGGCTGGGTCAAGCTCAGTCACGGGCTGGTGCTCTCTTATGTCTAGCGAGGGGAATCGGACATGAGCGGGGATATCGTCGGCGTCACGATTGAGGCGCTGTGGCTGGTGCTGCTGCTGTCTGCCCCGCCGATCATTGCCGCATCCGTCGTCGGCCTGCTGGTTGCGGTCATCCAGGCCGCTACCCAGCTGCAGGAGCAGACGTTGCAATATACGCTGAAATTCTTTGCGATCGTGCTCAGCATCTTCGTTACGGCCTCGCTTGTTGCAGGCAGTCTCTATGCCTATGCCGATCAGATATTCAGCCGCTTTCCGGCGATGACGACATGAATGCGGCGCTCGCAAGCGCAGGGCCATCGCTCACCGCGGCGGTGCCCTGGCTGGAACAGCTGCTGCTGGTGGGTGTGGCATCGGCGCGTTTTGCCTTTGCCTTTGTGTTCGTTCCGCTGTTCAACCAGAATGCGATGCCGGCAACGGTGCGCAACAGCATCATCATTGCATTCGGGCTGGTCGCCTATTCCGTGAATGTCGATTTCCGCACGCAGGATCTGTCGGCAGCGGGCTGGGCGCTTACCCTGCTGAAGGAGGCAGCTGCCGGTGCGGTCATCGGCTTTTTCGTTGGCACGGTGATGTGGGCGATGGAGGCGGCGGGCGAAATCATCGATACCAAAGTGGGGGCAACCATCGGCCAGCTGGTCGATCCGCTGAGCGGCAGCACGACATCGATCACCGCCGTGCTGCTTGGCCGTTTTGCGCAGATCGTGTTCGTGACGGCAGGCGGGCTTACATTTCTCGTCGGTTTCGTGATGCAAAGCTATCTCATCTGGCCATTGGGGCCGGGCCCGCTCCAGCTTGATCAGGCAAGCGTGGTGCTGTTCGAGGGTGAATTTGGCCGCCTGTTTGCCATGGCCTTCTTTTTTGCAGCGCCTGTGCTGGTCATTCTCTATCTGATCGATGCCGGCATGGGCTTTCTCAATCGCTTTGCCCAGCAGTTCAACGTGTTTGCGCTGTCCATGCCGATCAAGGCCGTTGCGGCGACGCTTGTGCTGGTGTTCACGCTGCCCTTGCTCGCGCAGGCCGTGATTGCCGATTTTCAGAGCCGCGATGCGATCACAACTGGCGTCTTGAGCCGCACCGCAAAGCCGCTAGACTAAACAGGTGAACGAGAAAAACCCTCAAGCCGCTGCTGATCCTGCGCCAGACAATCAGGCCGAGGCGGCGGCGCGCGCCCTGCAGGATCGCATCATTGCAGCGCAGGCCGGGCTGGCAGCACCGGGCGCAGCAGGGGCGGGTCTGGCCGGGCCGGGTGCCGGCAAGGCCGCGACCGCACGCCCCGATCTTGGCAGCGCCGGGCCTGCGGGGGAGGGCGTTTCCGACGTGGCAGAGCTGGCCCGCCTCATCGGGCTGATCCGGCAGAATGAGGCGCACAGCGGCGATGCGGCACGCAGCATCGTGATCGGCGAATTCAGCGTACTGGCCCACCGTGTGCCCGATGCCCTGATTGGCCCGCTGCAGACGCTCAGCCGCAACGAGGCCGCCGTGCTGCGTTTTCTTGGCTGGGGGCGTTCGAACAACGATATCGGGATGTTGCTCAACTGCAACGAGGCGACCGTACGCAGCCACATGAACAATGCGATCCGCAAACTGGACCTCGATGGCATGCGCGAGCTGAACAGCCTGGCGGGCCTGCTCTTTCATCCGGTGGACTGAAACAGGACTAAAGATCAATCGCCGCTGAAACTGAAGGGCGAGATGGTGCGCTCTCGTGAGATCATGGCCAGTGCGCGGTTTGCCGGAGGCGCTGCCCGTTGCGGGCAGGATGGGCGCAGGCAGCGTGTGCAGCCCAGGCCGATCGGATCGGCCGGGCCGGTCATGATGTCACGCCCGGCAAGGCTGGCCAGAGGCGCCGCCAGCCGCGCATCAAGGCCCAGCGCCACCACGAAGCGGGCTGCGCGATAGGCACCGCCCGTGCGCATCGGCGGTGCCGGACCGCGCACATATTGGGCCAGCGTCACCCAGCGGCTGCCATCTTCCAGCTCGGCCACATTGGTGACCAGCCGGTCCGGCTGGCTGAAGCCATCATAGAGCGCCCACAGCGGGCAGCGCGCTCCGGGTTCGGCCAGGGGAGCTTCGCTTGCACCCATGAACCGCTTGGAAACCTCGCCGGCACGATCCGCCCGCAGCATGAAGAAGGGCAGGCCGCGTGCGCCGACCCGCTGCAACGTGGTCAGGCGGTGCGCCAGCTGCTCAAAACTCACGCCAAAGCGCGCCTGCATCAGCCGCAGATCATAGCCGCTGGTCTCGCACGCGCGCAGAAAGCGCATATAGGGCATCATCACGGCACCTGCGAAATAATGCTCCAGATGGCGGCGAAACAGCTGGGTGGCATCGCTGCTCGCCAGCCCTGATCCGATGGTGATCGCGTCGATTTCGGTGCGCGCTTCGAGCTGGCCGAGCATGGTCGCGGCCTGAAAGGTTCGTGATCCCGGCCCCAGCATCTCCGAAAGCTGCATCTGCCGTGCATGGATGTCGAAACGCCGCAGCTGATCGGGCATCACATCCACCGGCAGAATGCGGATGGCAATCTGGTGACGCGTGCGCAGCCGCTCTGCAATCGCGCCATAGAGATCCTGGTTGGAAAGGCGCAGCTCTTCCGAAATTGCCTCGGCCTGGGCATCAAGATCGGCAAAATGATTGCGCCACCGTTCGATTTCGAGCCGCGCCAGCCGCACTGCCGCAGGCTCACTGCCATAGGCGCTGCCACCTGGCGTGGTTTCGACCGCGCTCGTCGCCCGGTCAAACAGACGGGCAAAGGCCGTGGCCAGCGCCGGATTTTCTGCAAGCAGCGCTTCTGCATCGCTGCTGTCCAGATCAAGATCGGCGAAGACCGGATCGGCAAGCCGCCGTCGCAGCGCCCTGAGGCTTGGCACCGAGGCGCTATCCTGATCGAGCTGCGAAAGCGGCACATCGAACCGTTTGGCGAGGCGCAGCATCACGGCTGCGCTCAACGGGCGCTGATTGCGTTCAATCAGGTTCAAATAGCTGGCCGAGATATCGAGCGCATCGGCCATGGCCAGCTGGGTCAGCCCGGCCTTGCGGCGGGCGCGGCGGATGGCGGGGCCGGCATAAAGTTTGTCATCGCCCATATGGCCTCATGTAAATATATTTACAACATTACAAGCCTTAAAGCGATATATGCTGAAAATATACAAATTATTTTACAATGCCTGCTGCCACCGCGGGCCGATCTGCGGCATCACTGCACCACAGCAGATGAAAGGAACAGGCAATGGGCTATCAGAATCACATCAGTGCCTTTGGCAACGGGCCGGGCAATGGCGGCGGCAAATGGGCCGGCATCGATGCCGAAGCGGTGGCCCGCATGCGCCTGCAGAATCAGTTCAAGACGGGGCTGGATATTGCCCGTTACACGGCATCCATCATGCGCGAGGATATGGCCGCCTATGATGCGGATCCGGCGCACTACACCCAGTCGCTCGGCTGCTGGCACGGCTTTATCGCGCAGCAAAAGATGATCGCGATCAAAAAGCATTTCGGCAGCACCAAGCGCAAATATCTCTATCTTTCCGGCTGGATGATTGCCGCGCTGCGCAGCGAATTCGGCCCTCTGCCCGATCAATCGATGCACGAAAAGACAAGCGTTCCCGCCCTGATCGAAGAAATCTACACCTTCTTGCGGCAGGCCGATGCGCGGGAGCTTGGCCTCCTCTTCCGTGCGCTTGATGCCGCACGCACGGCCGGTGACGACATGAAGGAGCGCGACATTCTCTCGCAGATTGACGGCTTCCAGACACATGTGGTGCCGATCATCGCGGATATTGATGCAGGCTTCGGCAATGCCGAGGCAACCTATCTTCTGGCCAAGAAAATGATCGAGGCGGGTGCCTGCGCGATCCAGATCGAAAATCAGGTTTCCGATGAAAAGCAATGCGGCCACCAGGATGGCAAGGTCACCGTGCCGCATGAGGATTTCCACCAGAAAATCCGCGCCATTCGCTATGCCTTCCTCGAACTCGGTGTTGAGGAGGGCGTAATTGTTGCGCGCACCGATTCGCTGGGCGCGGGCCTTACCAAGCAGATCGCCTTCAGCCGCGAGCCTGGCGATCTGGGCGATCAGTATAACAGCTTTCTCGATTGCGAGGCCGTGGATCCGGCCGCGATTGGCAATGGCGATGTGCTGATCACGCGCGATGGCCAGCTGCTGCGGCCAAAGCGCCTTCCGTCCAATCTTTACCAGTTCCGCGCCGGCAGCGGCGAAGACCGCTGCGTCCTCGATTGCATCACCGCGCTCAACCATGGTGCCGATCTGCTGTGGATCGAGACGGAAAAGCCCCATGTTGAGCAGATTGCCGGCATGATGGACCGCATCCGTGCGGTGCATCCCAAGGCAAAGCTGGTCTACAACAACTCGCCCAGCTTCAACTGGACGCTCAATTTCCGCCAGCAGGTTTATGATGCGATGGCGGCCGAGGGGCTGGATGTGTCCGCATATGATCGCGCCCGGCTGATGGACAAAAGCTATGACGAGAGTGAGCTTGCCATCGCTGCCGACAAGCGCATCCGCACGTTCCAGGCAGATGGTGCGCGGCGCGCAGGCATTTTCCATCATCTCATCACCTTGCCGACCTATCACACCGCCGCACTTTCGACGGACAATCTGGCCAAGGATTATTTCGGGGAGGAAGGCATGCTGGCTTATGTCGCCGGGGTGCAGCGTCGCGAAATCCGGCAGGGCCTGGCCTGCGTGAAGCATCAGAACATGTCCGGCAGCGACATTGGCGATGATCACAAGGAATATTTTGCAGGCGACGCTGCCCTGAAAGCAGGCGGCGCGCACAACACCATGAACCAATTTGCATAAGGCCCATTATTGCCGCTGTTTCTGGCGAAAGGAGAATTGCCATGCCTGAACCCGCCCGCGCCCGTGCGCTGCTTTCGAACGAGGATTTCGCGCTGCTGCGCGAGGCTGTGCTTCACTATCTGAAAGTGGTGGAAGACAAGCCTGAATCGATCAAGTTCATGAGCCTCTATCACCGCCTGGGCAGCGCGATGCCCAAGGATCGGGTCGACTGATCAGCCGAAACCGGACATGTGCAGGATCATGATCCCCCATCCTGCATCCGGTCTTTCCTGGGGAGGAAAGAGTGCCCGTCGGGAGCAATCCCGGCGGGCTTTTTTGGGCATTTCCAAATGCGTTCGGGCGGTCTGAAACGAGATGGCGTGATCGAACGGCACGTCTGTGCGGCGTCAGACCCCAACCATCAGCACGATCTTGCCCACATGCTCGCCCGCCTGCATCCGGGCATGGGCGGCGGCTGCCTCTGCCAGCGGATAGACCCGGTCGATCACGGGCTTGATCCGCCCCGCCTCGATATGCGGCCAGACGGTGCGGTGCAGCTCGTCGGCCACCAGCGCCTTGAACCCGGCCGATCGGGCGCGCAGCGTCGAACCGGTCAGCGTCAGGCGGCGGCGCATGATGTCAAACAGGTTGATCTCCGCCGTCGCGCCGCCCTGCACCGCGATCGACACATGCCGCCCATCATCCGAAAGGCAGGCCAGGTTGCGCGGCAGATAGGCGCCGCCCACCATGTCGAGCACGGCTTCCACCCCCTTGCCGCCCGTGATGCGGGCCACTTCGGCGACAAAATCCTGCGTTTTGTAGTTGATGGCATGATGCGCGCCAAGGGTGCGGGCGGCCTCGCACTTGGCATCGCTGCCGCAGGTGACAATGCTGGTGATGCCAAAGGCGCGGCACAGCGCAATCGCCATCGTGCCAATGCCGGACGTGCCGCCATGGATCAGCACAATATCGCCTTCGACCACATAGGCGCGCTCAAACAGGTTCGTCCACACGGTGAACAGCGTCTCCGGCAGCGCTGCCGCCTCGGCCATGGAAAGCGCGGGCGGCACCGGCAGGCAACTGCCCACAGGCGCAACGGCATAAGCGGCATAGCCGCCGCCTGCGATGAGCGCGCACACGCGCTGCCCCAGCAATTCGGGCTTTGCGCCTTCCCCAAGCGCCACGATCTCGCCGGCCACTTCAAGCCCGGGCAGCGGCGATGCGCCGGGCGGCGGCGGATAGAGCCCCATGCGCTGCAGCACATCGGGGCGGTTTACGCCTGCTGCGGCCACACGGATCAGCACCTCGCCCGGATGCGGCTGCGGCATCGGGTGGGGCCCGATCTGAAGCACCTCAGGCCCGCCCGGAGCAGTGATGCCAATGGCCAGCATTGTTTCTGAGGTCGTCATGAAGCACGCTCAGCCGGCGGACGCGGCTGCCCCTTAAATCCCTGATATGCTTATTGACAGCTTGGGCGCGTCGGTCAACATATTGCAATGGATGATGATGATCTGCCGCGGGCCAGGCCGCTGATTGTCCAGCTCGGGCTGGAGGATCTCGATCCGCTTTCGGTTGCCGAGCTGGATGGTCGAATTGCTGCCTTGGAAGCGGAAATTGCACGCACTAAAGCAAAAAAGTTAGCAGCCGTTAACCATAAGGCAATGGCGGAGAATTTATTCAAAAAGCCATGATGAGGAGCGCGCGCCTGCACAGTTTTTTTGGTGAGGTGTCTTGACGTGGTGCCCAAGGCCCCTGACGTTATCATGATCCAACCAGGAGCCTGACATGCCTGCTTTTGCGGAATCGCTCGAAAAAACCCTGCACGGCGCGCTGAAAGCCGCTTCGGACCGCAACCATGAATATGCCACGCTGGAGCATCTGCTTTATGCGCTGGTCGATGATCCGAACGCGTCCGAGGTAATGCGCGCATGCGGAGTCGCGCTGCAGGACCTGAAAAGCACGGTCGCCCATTATCTCGACAACGAGCTGGATAGCCTGCGCGATGACGGCAACAGCGATCCATCGCCGACCAGCGGCTTCCAGCGGGTGATCCAGCGCGCCATCCTGCACGTGCAATCGTCCGGCAAGGATGAGGTGAACGGCGCCAATGTGCTCGTTTCCCTGTTTACCGAGCGGGAGAGCTATGCCGTCTATTTCCTGCAGCAGCAGGATATGACGCGGCTCGATGCCGTCAGCTATCTGAGCCACGGCGTCGGCAAGGGCGGCCAGCCCGCCGCGACGGAGGAGCCGCCCGAAGAAACGAAGGACAGCAAGGCGACCGAGGGCAAATCCAAGAAGGAAAGCGCGCTTGATCAGTTTACGGTCAACCTCAACGAAAAGGCAAAGACCGGCAGGGTCGATCCGCTGATCGGGCGCTCTGCCGAGGTGGATCGCACCGTGCAGATCCTGTGCCGCCGTTCCAAGAACAATCCGCTCTATGTCGGCGATCCGGGGGTGGGAAAGACTGCGATTGCCGAGGGGCTGGCCCGCAAGATCGTGGAAGGCGATGTGCCCGATGTTCTGAAAGGCGCGGTGATCTACAGCCTTGATATGGGCGCGCTGCTGGCCGGCACGCGCTATCGCGGCGATTTTGAAGAGCGGCTGAAGGCGGTTGTGAACGAACTGGAAAAAATGCCCGAGGCGGTGCTCTTCATCGATGAAATCCACACGGTCATCGGCGCGGGTGCGACATCGGGTGGTGCCATGGATGCGTCCAACCTGCTGAAGCCTGCGCTTTCGGGGGGCACCATCCGCTGCATCGGATCAACCACCTACAAGGAGTTTCGCAATCATTTCGAAAAGGATCGTGCGCTGCTGCGCCGCTTCCAGAAGATCGACGTGAACGAGCCTGGGGTTGAGGATACGATCAAGATCCTTACCGGGCTGCGCAGTGCTTTTGAAAATCACCACAAGGTGAAATATACAAGCGAGGCGATCAAATCCGCGGTCGAGCTTTCGGCGCGCTACATCAATGATCGCAAGCTGCCCGACAAGGCGATCGACGTGATCGACGAGGTGGGGGCCATGCAGATGCTGGTGCCGCCCAGCAAGCGCAAGAAAACCATCACTCCCAAGGAGATCGAGGCAGTGATCGCGACCATGGCGCGCATTCCGCCGAAATCGGTTTCAAGCGACGACAAACGCGTGCTCGAAACGCTGGAGACCGATCTCGGGCGCGTCGTTTTTGGCCAGGATCAGGCCATCAAGGTGCTTTCGAGCGCCATCAAGATGAGCCGTGCTGGCCTGCGCGATCCCGAAAAGCCGATCGGGAACTACCTGTTTTCGGGCCCGACCGGCGTCGGCAAGACCGAAGTGGCGCGCCAGCTTGCGAGCCTGCTTGGCATCCCGCTGCAGCGGTTCGACATGTCCGAATATATGGAGCCGCACAGCATTTCGCGGCTGATCGGCGCGCCTCCCGGCTATGTCGGCTATGATCAGGGCGGCCTGCTCACCGATGCGATCGACCAGCAGCCGCATTGCGTCCTGTTGCTCGACGAGATCGAGAAGGCGCATCCCGACCTGTTCAACATCCTGTTGCAGGTGATGGACAACGGCCGCCTCACCGATCACCACGGCAAGACGGTCGATTTCCGCAACGTGGTCCTCATCATGACCA
>CAZFYJ010000025.1:0-15415 GCA_964523215.1 uncultured Sphingomonadaceae bacterium
ATTTGCCGATATCGCCGCCATAAAGCGCGATTTCCTTCACCAGGCGGCTCGCAATCGGTTGCAGCGCGATATCGGCCATCAGAAACACCGTTTCGATGCGATCATTGAGCTGCCGGTTCATGCCGGTGAGCTGATATTCATATTCGAAATCGGTGACGCCGCGAATGCCGCGGATCACCACCGATGCGCCCATGGCATCGGCAAAATCCATCAGCAGCGTATCAAATCCGGCGACACGGATGCGCCCGGAAAGCGGCGCAACTTCGCGCTCTACCATCGCAATCCGCTCGGCATCGCTGAACATCGGCGCCTTGGCGGCATTGGTGGTCACCCCGATGATCAGTTCGTCCACCAGCTTCGCCCCGCGCACGATGATATCCATATGCCCGAGCGTGATCGGATCGAACGTGCCAGGATAGATTCCGATGCGCATCAGCGGTCCCGTTCCACGATGAACCGGGCAATGGCGCGCAGCAGATCGGCCTCTGCGCCAAAGCCGCCCAGATGGCTGATTGCCTGATCGGCCAGCGAATGCGCCTGGGCCCGTGCGCGCTCCACCCCCATCAGCGCGACGAAGGTTGCCTTGCCGGCCGCTGCATCCTTGTGCAGCGCCTTGCCTGCTGCCGCTTCATCGCCGGTTTCATCCATCAGATCGTCGGCAATCTGGAAAGCAAGGCCGATATCGCGGGCATAAAGGCGCAGGGGCGTGCGCCCTTCCGGCGGCACGCGGCCCAGAATCGCCCCGCATTCAAGGCAGGCTGCAATCAGCGCGCCGGTTTTCAGCTGTTGCAGGCGGGTGATGGCGGGAAGATCGAGCGGCTGGCCCTCGGCGGCCAGATCGAGCATCTGCCCGCCCGCCATGCCGGCCGGGCCGCTGGCGCGCGCCACTTCGAGCACCAGCTCGGCACGCACAAATGGGTCGCTGTGGGTCGCCTCGCTCGCCAGCAGCTCAAATGCAACCATTTGCAGCGAATCGCCTGCCAGCACGGCTGTTGCCTCGTCAAAAGCGATGTGCACCGTGGGCTTGCCACGGCGCAGATCGTCATCATCCATGCAGGGCAGATCATCGTGGATCAGCGAATAGACATGGATCGCCTCAATCGCGGTGCCCACATTGATGGCTGCGGCGCGATCGACATTGAACAGCTGGGAAGACGCCACCACCAGCAGCGGGCGCAGCCGTTTGCCACCCCCGATGGCGGCATGGCGCATCGCCTCGAACAGGCGCTTGCGCCCATCCTCCGGCGGGGTGAGCAGCACATCGAAGCGGGCATCGATATCGGCCGCCACATCGGCCATGGCGCGGATCAGCAGATCGCCATCGGCAAGCGCGGCTTCCACGCTCAATCCGTTCCAAACGGGCGCACGCCGGCGGGCTGCCCGTCTGCGCCCAGCGCAATCTGCTCGATCCGGGCTTGCGCGGCGGCGAGACGGGCCTCGCAATGCGCGCGCAAGGCATCGCCACGCGCATAGAGCGCCACGGCCTGATCCAGGGCCACATCTCCGCTTTCAAGGCGGCGTACCAGCGCCTCAAGCTCTGCCAGGGCGGCCTCAAAGCTCAGCGCGGCGATATCGGCGGCACCGGCCGCAGCATCGGTGTTCAGTTCCCTGTCCATCGGCCACAGCTTTGGCCGCGAACCAGCCTGCGGTCAAGCCGCCACCCGCATGGCACGGGTGGCTGCCGCCCTGATCAATCCTCGACCCGCGAAGGTGCTTCGCGCGGGGGCGGGGCCTGGCGCGGGGGCGGCGCGGATCGTTGCGGGACGGATCGTTGCGGCGGGGCCGAACGCGGCGTCACGCCGGAAGGCGGCGGGGCGGAAGGCGGCGGCGTATAGCGTGGTGCGCGCACCGCAGGATCGCGCATCGGTGGCTGACGCACTTGTGGCTGGCCCATCGGGGGCTGGCCCAGCTGCGGATCTCGCGCCGGGCGCTGGCGATAGACCGGGGCGGGCGGCTGCATTGCCGGATTGTCGTCGCTCAGCTCCGGCATCGGCGGCCGCACCATGCGCGGCTGGCGCTGCTGGCCGATCTCGCTGCCGAAATCGGCATTGGGCCGCCGTTCGCGCCGATCCCGCCGCCAATCCTCGCGAGCCGGGGGCAGCGTGCCTGCGCCATCGCTGCCTGGGGGCGGAGCAACCGGGGTGCCAGCGGGCGATCCGGGCAGCACCGGTGCAGGCGCCAGCCCGCCATCAATCCCGGCACCACGGCCGCGGCGCCCGTCACGCCCGCCATCACGCCCGCCACGGCGCCAGTCACGATCGCCCAGGCCCGGCTGATTGATGATGCGATCGCCAAATTCGCCACGGCCATAGCGATCGGGCGGCGGCGGCGGCGTGCCGGGGCGATAATCCGGCCGCCGGTGCTTGCGCGGCCGATCCCGCCAGCGATTCCAGTCGTTCCAGCCATAGCCGATATAATTGTGGCGATACCAGCTGCGCCGCCAGCCCCAATAGCCAAGCAGATCGCGGGTGAAGGGATAGGCGCGGCCGAACCGGTCATAGACGTAGAGGCCATAGCCGGGGTAGAACAAATTGTTATACCAGCCGCCGTAATAGCCGATATCGATGAAGCCGCGACGATAATCCTCATCCTCATAGCAGCCACGGCCATAATCGCCGCCATAATAATCCCAGCTGTCATAATAATCATAGAGCCGGTCGCCATAGCGGCTGTAGCAATCATAGCCCCAGCTGTTGGCTGCATAGCCGCCGCCATAAAGGCCATCGTCATAAATTGTGCATCCGCCCAGGGCCGATGCCGCAAGTGCCGCCAGCAGGGCCTGCTTGGTCCGCCGCGCCCAGGCGGCAACGCCGCTGGAGGTTTGCTTATGTGCTGTCATGATATGTGCGATGGCCATGTTCAGCCCTTTTCCCCTGTTGCTGCCCACGCGTCGATTCGCGCCCGGACATTCTGTGGCAAAACTATGGCGGGGTGCTTGAATTGCAAATGAACACTGGCGTTGCTTCGCGTTCAGCTTTCGCCCAAGCCGCTGAGGCACAAACCGCAACGGGTTGCGCGACTTACTTGCACTGATGTTAGCAGTGCATTAGCACCGCCATATTATGAGCATGCTCACGAAGGATTGATCCGCGCCCGACAGGCCCATGCCCCGCCAGCAGGAGAATAAGGATGACCGCCGCCTCCCCCCGATTTGAGGACAATCCGCACTGGCTGCCAAAGCCTGCGCGGGGCGCAATCGATCATATTCCCGGCGAAAAGGGCTGGCCGATCCTTGGCAACACGCTGAAGCTGCTGCGCGATCCCGAGGGCTTTGCCCGGCGCATGATCGCCACTTACGGCCGCATCTATCGCAACAATGCCTTTGGCGGGGATCAGGTGGCGCTGATCGGCGCGGAAGCGAACGAGCTGGTGCTGTTTGATCGCGACAAGCTGTTTTCAAGCGAACAGGGCTGGGGCCCCATTCTCAACTATCTGTTTCCGCGCGGGCTGATGCTGATGGATTTCGAGCATCACCGGATGGATCGCAAGACGCTCTCGGTCGCGTTCAAGCCGGAGCCAATGCGCCATTATGCCGATGCGCTGAATGCGGGCATCAAGGGGCGGGTGGCCGCGTGGAGCGGCACCCAGTTCAAATTCTATCCCGCGATCAAGCAGCTCACCCTGGATCTGGCGGCGACAAGCTTTCTCGGCATCCCCTGGGGGCCGGAGGCAGACCGCATCAACCAGGCCTTTGTCGATGCCGTGCGCGCCTCTGTCGGCGTGGTGCGCCATCCCCTGCCCGGCACGGCCATGGGCCGCGGGGTGGCGGGCCGCAAGCTGATCATCGATTATTTCCTCGCGCAGATCCCGGAGCGGCGCACATCGGGCGGCACCGATATCTTCACCCAGATCTGCCAGGCACGTGATGAACAGGGCCAGCTGCTCGATGAACAGGCGATCGCCGATCACATGAATTTTCTGATGATGGCCGCGCACGATACCATCACCAGCTCGCTCACCTCGATGGTGTGGCTGCTCGCCAAAAATCCCGAATGGCAGGGCCGGCTGCGCGAAGAGATGCTGGGTGTCTCGCCCGCCGGTGACGGGGTCGGCCATAATGCGCTTGGCCAGCTGGAGCTGACTGAAATGGCGTTTAAGGAAAGCCTGCGCATGATTCCGCCCGTGCCCGCAATTCCGCGCCGTGCGATCAAGGATTTCACCTTTGATGGCGTGCATATTCCGGCGGGGACGATGATCGGCATCAATCCCACGATCACGCACAAGATGGAGGAATATTGGCCGCAGCCGGATCGTTTTGATCCGCTGCGCTTCACGCCCGATGCGGTGCGCGCGCGGCACAAATATGCCTGGGTGCCCTTTGGCGGCGGCGCGCACATGTGCCTCGGGCTGCACTTTGCCTATATGCAGGCAAAAATCTTCCTGCACCATGCGCTCACCACGCACCGGATCGAGATTGCCGAGGGCTATCAGCCGGCCTGGGCCTTGTGGCCAATCCCCTTTCCCAAAGACGGGCTGATGGTGCGCTTCGTGCCGCTCTAGAGCGATGTCGAGCGGGATGGACGCAGCTCACGGCTTCGGAAACGCAGCAAGACAAACACGTTAGAGCGCTGCCCCGCAGGATTTGCGAATGATCAGCTGGCCGGGCAGCGTCTGGTTGGCAATGCTGTCCCCCTGAATGCGGCGGATCAGCATGTCGACCAGCGCCTGGCCCGCTTGCGACACATCCTGCCGGATGGTCGTGAGCGGGGGCGTGGTGAGGCTCGCTGCGCTGATATCGTCAAAGCCGACGACGGCGACATCGCCCGGCACGCGCAGGCCGGCATCGTTGAGCGCGTGGATCGCCCCGATGGCGATCAGATCGCTTGCCGCAAAGATGGCATCAAATCCGCTGCCCCCATCAAGCAGGCGCCGCGTCGCGGCATAGCCTGCCTCCTCGGTGGTGATGGCATTTGCCTGAAGCGCGGGGTCGGCCGCCATGCCTGCCGCGGAAAGTGCACCCACATAGCCCTGATAGCGGGCAAGAAATTCAGGATAATGCGGGCTTGCCGAGCCCAGAAAGCCGATCCGCTGCCGCCCCTGCGCCAGCAGATGGGCTGTGGCATCGAACCCGCCCTGCCGGTTGTCGCAGCCGATGGTGGTGCCCGGCGGGGCATCATCGGTCGCGCCCCAGCGCACAAAATGGGTGCCCAGCGCCGTCAGCTGGTCCAGCCGCTCCCGGTACACCGCATAATCGCCATAGCCGAGCAGGATCAGCCCATCCGCCTTGCCGCTGTCTTCATAGGCGCTGTGCCAGTTTTCGGACATTTCCTGAAAGGATGTGATCAGATCATAGCCATGACGCATGGCTGCCCGCGCAATCGAGCCGAGCATCGCCTGAAACAGCGGATTGATGTTGCTGTCGTCGCTGGTCGGGTCCTCGAAAAACAGCAGCACCAGCGTGTGCGTCTGCTGGCTGCGCAGAGAGGAAGCGTTTTTGTCCACGGTGTAGTTGAGCTGGCGCGCAATCGATTCAATCCGCTTGCGGGTTTCCTCGCTCACGGTCGGGCTGCCGCGCAGGGCACGCGATACGGTTGGCTGCGAAACGCCCGCCATATAGGCGATATCGAACGATGTGGCCTTGCGGGGTCGCATGATGGCGCTGACGCGGCTCCTCTCAACTTCCGTGGCCCGGCGGCTGCACCCGTTGCGGGCGTCGGCCGCGATGTGCCAGCGTGCAGGCTACGCGATAATCGCAGCGCCGTTAAGCAGGGAATGCAGCGATGCACAGGCGCGCCCGGTGCGTTGCATATGCGCAACAATCGGCCTGATTATGGGGTTGAATTACTGAAATTGCTGGCCTTTTTCGGTGCCCTTCATGTGCATACGTATGCCGATTGCTTGGCAAACACCATCTTTTGGCCGTAGCCCCTCTGATCAGACGTTTAGGCTGCGCGTCGATTGCGCGTCCCGGCAAGGGAGCAGCCATGAGGGGAGAGTGACGCATGAAAAGCTTTTCAACCCGTTTCGGGCGCGGTTCCGCCTATGCAGGCCGCACGAGCATCGCCGCGATTGCGCTGGTGCTGGCAGGCATGGCCGCACCGGCTGTTGCCCAGGATGCCGCCGACGAGCCGGCCGCCGAAGAAGATGACGCGATCGTCGTTACGGGCTTCCGCGCGGCGCTTGAATCCGCGGTCAGCGAAAAGAAGAACCAGGAATCGATCGTCGAATCCGTTTCGGCTGAGGATATCGGCAAATTGCCTGATGCCTCGATCGCGGAATCGATTGCGCGGCTGCCCGGCCTCACCTCCCAGCGCCTCTCCGGCCGTTCACAGGTGATCACCATCCGCGGCTTCGCCCCTGATTTTTCGACCACGACGCTCAACGGCCGCGAACAGGTCACCACGGGGGACAATCGCGCGGTCGAATTTGATCAATATCCCTCTGAAATCATCAATCAGGTGCTGATCTACAAGACGCCGCAGGCCTCGCTGGTGGGCCAGGGCCTTTCCGGCACGGTCGATCTGCGCACCATCCGCCCGCTGACCTATGGCCGGCGCGTGATCGCGATGGGCGCGAAGGGCGAATATGCAGAGCTTGGCAAGCTCAATGCGGGCTCGACCGACAAGGGCTGGCGCGTCAACGGCACCTATGTCGATCAGCTGTCTGACCGCGTCGGTGTCGCGATTGCGGCTTCTTATCTTGATAGCCCTTATCAGATCGAAGAGTTCAATGCCTGGGGCTATCCGCAGGTCAATGCCAACACATTCGTGATCGGCGGCTCCAAATCCTATGTCACCTCGACCCGGCTGAAGCGCCTTGGCCTGCTCGGCACGATCGAATTTGAGCCGGTCGACAATTTCACCGCGACGATCGATGCCTATTATTCCGATTTCAAGGACAATCAGATCAAGCGCGGGATCGAGCTGCCCCTGTTCTGGTCGGCGGCTCAGCTCCAGCCCGGCTTTCAGACCATTCCGGTGGCGGGCGTCAATCTCGTCTCGTCCGGCCAGTTCAATGGCGTGAAGGGCGTGGTGCGCAACGATGCAAACCGCAAGGATGCCGAAATCCTCTCCTTTGCGTGGAACGGCACCTACAAGGGCGATGATGGCTGGCGCGCCATGTTCGATTTCAGCTATTCGGGCGTGGACCGCAGCGAGCTGATCCTCGAAACCTATTCGGGCACGGGCCGTGGCCCGCTGGGCGCGACAGACAATATCCGGTTCCAGATGTCGAACCGCGGGGCATTCTTCACGCCGTCGCTCGATTATTCAAATCCGGCGCTGATCCGGCTCACCAGCCCGCAAGGCTGGGGGGGCGACATTGCCAATCCGAACGGCCAGCCGATTCGTGGTGGGCAGGATGGCTATTACAACAATCGCATCGTGAAGGATGATCTGCAGCAATTCCGCGCCGAGGTGGAAAAGGAATTTGACGGCGGCTTCATCCGCAGCGTGGTCGGCGGGGTGAATTACACCGCGCGCGACAAATCGCTGACGCCTGACGAATTCTTCCTCGGCCTCCTCGCGAACACCAATGGCACCACCAGCGTGGCCATTCCGCAGGGTGCCCTGCTGCGGCCGACGAACCTTGCTTATCTGGGCCTCGGGCCGATGGTCAGCTATGATCCGGTCGCGCTGCTCAACAGCGGCATCTACAATCTGGTGCGCAATCCGAACAGCGACGTGCTGACCAAGGGCTGGACTGTTTCGGAAGATATTCTGACGGCCTATCTCCAGGCCAATATCCGTGCGCAGCTCGGCGGCAGCGAGCTGACCGGCAATATCGGCGTGCAGATGATCAATGCCGAGCAGGGGTCGACAGGTTTTGCCGCTCGGGGTGCGCCAATCGTGCAGGCCGCGGCCATTTCCGACGGCACAAGCTACACCGATTGGCTGCCCAGCCTGAATCTGTCGCTGCGCACACCGGCGGATATTGTGGTGCGCCTGGGCGCGTCGAGGCAGCTCGTCCGGCCCAAGATGGACGATATGCGGGCCACATCGGGCTTCGGTTTCAACGATGCCTTTGTGGGAGCGCAGTTCATCGGGACCACCAATTCGCCCTTCAGCGGCGGTGGCGGCAACCCCAGGCTGGAGCCATGGCGCGCCGATGCGGTGGATCTGAGCGTCGAGAAATATTTCGGGCGCAAGGGCTATATCGCGCTGCAGATGTATTACAAAAAGCTGAAAAGCTATATCTACACCGGCCGCCTGCCTTATGATTTCACAGGCTTCCCGCTGCCCTCCACTTATGTCTCGGGAGGGGTCACCCTGCCGGTGACGCCCAGCATCGTGAACTTCCAGGGCTTCCTTGATGTTCCGCTGAATGGCGAGGGCGGAGAGCTTTATGGCGCAGAACTGGCGGGCACTTTGCCGTTCGAAGTGTTCACGGGCGCGCTGGAAGGCTTTGGCATCACCGGCGGCGTCAGCTATACCAAATCGAAGATCGCCCCCTCGCCGGGTGCGCCCGAAGACGACTTGCCCGGCTATTCGAAATGGGTGGCCAATGGCACGGTCTATTTCGAGAAGGGCGGCTTCCAGGCGCGTGCATCGGCCCGCTACCGGTCGAGCTTCATCGGCGATCTCACCGGCTTTGGCGGCAGCCCGACCCGGCGTCGCGCGGCGGCTGAGACGATTGTCGATGCGCAGATCGGCTACAGCTTCCCCGATGGCAGTTCGCTGTCCGGCCTGTCCGTGCTGGTGCAGGGCCAGAACCTGACCGACGAGCGCTTCCGCACCTTTGTGCCGGGCAGCTTTGGCGCGGGCGTGATCGATTATCAGATCTATGGCCGCCGCTATCTGCTGGGCATCAACTACAAACTCTGAGAGAGAGTGGATTTGGCCCCCGTCTCGTGCAACAACACGCGGCGGGGGCCATTTTTCGTGAGCATGTCCGGTGTCCAATGAGACGACATCATCGCCGCCGCGGCTGAGCCGGATCGTGATTGCCGGGGGCGGCTCGGCCGGCTGGATGGCGGCCGCTGCGCTCGCGCGCTTTCTGCCCGCGGGATACCGGATTGCCCTCATCGAATCCGAAAGCATCGGCACGGTCGGCGTCGGCGAGGCAACGATACCGCAGATCAACCTGTTCAATGCCGGGCTTGGCCTCGATGAGGCGGATTTCGTCGCCGCCACCGAAGCCAGCTACAAGCTTGGTATCGAATTTCGCGGCTGGGGCGGGTTTGAAGACCGCTATATCCACGCCTTTGGAGAGCTGGGCCGCGGGCTTGGCCTGATCGGCTTTCACCATTATTGGCTGCGCGCACGGGCGCAGGGCGTGGCCGGGCCGCTGCCGCACTATATCTACAATCATGTGGTCGCCGATGCCGGGCGCTTTGCCCACAGCAGCCGGGAGCAGGGCGGCGCGGTGCCGCGCCTCACCTACGCCTTTCATTTCGATGCCGGGCTATATGCGGCCTTTCTGCGCCGCTATGCCGAGGCAAATGGCGTCATTCGCCACGAAGGGATCATCCGCACCGTGGCCCGCGATGCGAGCACAGGTGCAATCAGCGCGATCACGCTGGATCATGGCGAGAGCATCGCCGGCGATCTCTTCATCGATTGCACGGGCTTTCGCGGCCTGCTGATTGGCGAGACGCTGGGTGTCGGCTATCAGGATTGGGGCCACTGGCTGCCGTGCGATCGCGCCGTGGCGGTGCCCTGCGCATCCGATGCCGCCGGGCTTGCCCCCTATACGCGCAGCACCGCGCGCCAAGCCGGCTGGCAGTGGCGCATCCCGCTGCAGCACCGCATCGGCAATGGCCATGTGTTTTGCAGCGCCCATATCAGCGAGGATGAGGCAACCGCCCAGCTGCTGGCCAATCTCGATGGCGAAGCACTGGCAGAGCCGCGCCCCTTGCGCTTCACCACCGGGCGGCGCGACATGTTCTGGCACGGGAATGTGGTGGCGATGGGGCTGGCGAGCGGCTTCATGGAGCCGCTTGAATCGACCTCCATCCATCTGATCCAGTCTGCCATTGCCCGGCTGCTGGCCTATTTGCCGCGCGACGCGATCAGCCCGGCCGAGGTGGCGGCCTATAATGCGGAAACCACCCGCGAATTTGAGGCGATCCGCGATTTCCTGATCCTGCATTATCATGCCAATGGCCGCACGGGCGAGCCGTTCTGGGATGCCTGCCGCGCCATGGCGATCCCGGATAGCCTGGCCCATAAGCTGCGCGTCTTCCGGGCACACGGCCGGGTGGACCGGGCGGCCGACGAGCTGTTTACCGAGCCGGGCTGGGTGCAGGTGATGCTGGGCCAGGGGGTGATGCCCCAGCGCTGGAGCCCGCTTGCCGATGCCCTTTCGGATGCCGATCTGGCCGGGTTTCTGGCGCAGCTTTCAGGCGTGTACGCCAAATCGGCAGAGCGTTTGCCGCTGCACGCCGATTATCTGAAACAATTTGCGCCCAGCGCATCAATCCGACATGCCGCCTGAGAGGAAGACCCACATGATGACGCGCCCATTTCCACAGCGGCTGACCGCGCTTCTCGCGGGTGCTGCGCTCTTGTCCGGCTGTGCGGCAGCGATGGCGCAAACCGGGGCGCAAACCGGGGCGCAAACCGGGGCGCAGAGCGGAGCGCAAGCTGCTGTTCCCGCTGCGCCTGCAGCTGCGCCCGCGCCCCTGGCGATGACCGGGCTTTACGACCCCGCCGCCATGCGTGCGCGCCTGCCTGCAGACGAGATCATCTATTTCGTGCTGCCCGACCGGTTCGAAAATGGCGATCCCAAAAATGATACCGGCGGCATCATGGGCGATCGCCTGACCCACGGATTTGATCCGACGCACAAGGGATTTTTCCATGGCGGCGACCTGAAGGGGCTGACCAGCCGTCTCGATTATATCCAGGGGCTGGGCGTGACCGCGATCTGGTTTGCCCCCATTTTCAAGAACAAGCCGGTGCAGGGCGGCAAGGGCGAGGAAAGTGCCGGCTATCACGGCTATTGGGTGACGGATTTCACCACCATCGATCCGCATTTCGGCACTGAAGCGGAATTCAAGGCCTTTGTGGAGGCCGCGCACAAGCGGGGCATCAAGGTCTATATGGATATCATTGCCAATCACACGGCCGATGTGATCAGCTATACCGAGGGGGCCGACAGGAATTTCCCCTATCGCAGCATCGCCGACTATCCGGACCGGGCCTATACCCCGGTGGTGCCGGCGGCGGAGCGCAGCGTGAAAGTGCCCGCCTGGCTCAACGATCCGCAATATTATCACAATCGCGGCAACACGACCTTTTTCGGCGAAGACAGCATCTACGGCGATTTTGTCGGCCTCGATGATCTGGCCACGGGCGATCCGCGCGTGATCAAAGGCATGATCGAGATTTACGGCAGCTGGATCGATCGCTTCGGCATTGATGGCTTCCGCATTGATACGGCGCGCCATGTGAACCCCGAATTCTGGCAGGCGTTCAATCCCGCGATGATCGAGCGGGCACGCGCGGCGGGCATTCCCAATTTCAGCATTTTTGCCGAAGCCGCGATCGAGGATCCCGATCCCGGCAGCATTGCCCGGTTCACCCGGGTTGATCGCTATCCATCGGTGCTCGATTTCGCGTTTCAGGCAACCGTGCGGGCAACCGTGGCCCGCAATGAAGGCCCGGCTCTGTTTGATCGGCTGTTTGCCGGGGATGCGCTCTATGATGGCGGCGAAGCCATGGCGCGCAACAACCCGACCTTCATCGGCAATCATGATATGGGCCGCTTTGCCACCTTCGTGCGCGAGGCCAACCCGCAGGCGAGCCTCGACGAGCAACTGGCCCGCGTGCGGCTTGCCAATGCGATGATGTTTGCGCTGCGCGGTGCCCCCACCATTTATTATGGCGATGAACAGGGCTTCGTTGGCGATGGCAATGATCAGGCCGCGCGCGAGGATATGTTTCCCAGCCGCACCGCCAGCTATAATGACAATGTGCTGATCGGCACCAGCGCCACCACGGCGCAGAGCAATTTCGACACCAGCCATCCGCTCTATCGCCAGATCGCGGAGCTGGCCGCGATCCGTCGCGCAACACCGGCGCTGCGCCGCGGCAACCAGATCACCCGCGGCTATGGCCGTGAACCCGGCCTGGTCTCCTTCGCCCGCTTCGATCCCGATGATGGGCGCGAAGTGGTGATCGTGTTCAACACCGCGGCAAAGCCAATGGCCGGCAATGTCATCATCGAACGCACGTCGAAGCGCTTTCGTGCGCTCACCGGGCCATGCCCTGCGGCCGAGCGGGTGCCCGGCAGCCTCGCTGTCTCGCTGCCTGCCTTTGGCTACATGATCTGCGCGGCGGAGCCCCAATAAGGTGAACCGGCCCCATCCGGATCTGTCGCGAGCCGTTTCGGCGGCGCTGCACGGGGGTGCCACCCGGCCCTGGTGGCATGGTGCCACAATCTACCAGATTTATCCGCGCAGCTTTGCCGATAGCAATGGCGACGGGGTCGGCGATCTGGCGGGGATTACGGCGCGGCTCGATCATGTTGCGTCGCTGGGCGTGGATGCGGTCTGGATCTCCCCCTTCTTCACCTCGCCAATGCATGATTTCGGCTATGATGTGGCCGATTATTGCGGCGTCGATCCGATGTTCGGCACGCTTGCGGATTTCGATGCGCTGGTTGCCCGCGCCCATGGGCTGGGGCTGAAGCTGATCATCGATCAGGTCTATTCGCACAGCAGCATCGATCATCCCTGGTTTGCCGAAAGCCGCAGCAGCCGCAGCAATGCGCGGGCGGATTGGTATGTGTGGGCCGATGCCAAGCCGGATGGCTCGCCGCCAAACAACTGGCAATCCGTCTTTGGCGGCCCGGCATGGACGTGGGATGCGCGACGCGGCCAATATTATTTCCACAACTTCCTGAAGGAACAGCCCGATCTCAATCTGCGCCACCCGGAGGTGGAGGCGGCCTTGCTGGCGGCTGCGCGCTTCTGGCTTGATCGCGGGGTCGATGGCTTTCGCATCGATGCCATCAATTTCGGGATGCACGATCCCGCGCTCACGGACAATCCGGCCAATCCCGTGCCCGGCCCGCGCACCCGGCCGTTCGATTTCCAGCTGAAGCTGCACAATCAGTCGCACCCCGATCTGCTGCCTTTTCTGGAGCGGCTTTCGGCGCTGTTGCGCAGCTATGCGCCCGAACGTTTCAGCGTGGCCGAGGTGGGCGGCGATGATGCCGATCGGGAAATGCGGCTGTTTACCGAAGGCGACGCCCGGCTGAACACGGCCTACAGCTTTCGCTTTCTTTATGCCCCGCAGCTCAGCGCAGCGCTGGTGCGCGGTGCGATTGCCGATTGGAGCGGGGCCGCGGGTGCCCACTGGCCAAGCTGGGCATTCGAAAATCATGACAGCAAGCGGGCGCTCAGCCGCTGGTGCGAGGGCAGGCCCGGTGCGCAGGCGGCGATGGCGCGCATGAAGATGCTGCTGCTGGCGGCGCTGCGCGGCAACATCTTCATTTATCAGGGCGAGGAGCTGGCACTGGCCCAGGCCGAGGTGCCCTATGACCGGCTGCGCGACCCGGAGGCGATTGCCAACTGGCCGCAGACCCTTGGCCGCGATGGCGCACGCACCCCGATGCCGTGGCAGGCGGATGCCCCGTTTGGCGGATTTTCGGCGGTCGAGCCATGGCTGCCCATGCCCGATGTGCATCGCGCGCACGCGGTTTCGCTGCAAGCGCAGGATCCGCACTCCGCGCTCAGCTGGACCCGTGCGGTGGTGGCGTTGCGCCAGTCCAGCGCAGCGCTGCGCCATGGCGAATGCGCACTGATCGACAGCGAAGATGAACGGGTGGGCTTTGTGCGCACGCATGGCGAGGAGACGCTGCTGTGCCTGTTCAATCTGGGCAGCGAGCGCCTGGGCTGGCCGCAGGATGCAGGCGATCCGGCCGGGTGGGAGGTGCTGCTGGCGTGCAATGGCGCAGATGCGTCCACGCTGCCGCCGCTCGGCGGGCTGATTGCAAGAAAGCGTTGAACCGGTCAGGAAACCGGCAACGACAGGAGAGAGGATGAACCGATGCGCATGATCTTTGCCCTGCTGCTGGCCTGTCTGCTGCCGTTGGTGCCAGCTCCGCTCAGCGCGCAGGATGCACCAAAGGAAGCGGCGGGTGGCATGATCCGTTCGCCGGGCAAGCTGCTGTCGGTCCATTTCTGGCTCAATGGCGAGGGGCGGCCGGGCTACAGCATCGAGCGCAACGATGTGCCGGTGCTGAAGGAATCGCGCCTGGGCTTCATCCTGGCTGATGCGCCAAAGCTGGAACGCAATTTCAGGCTGCTGGGCATCACGTCGCGGGTGGTGGACGAAAGCTGGGATCAGCCCTGGGGCGAATGGCGGCGCATCCGCAATCATTATGCCGAAATGCGCGTGTCCATTCAGGAGAAAACCGCGCTTGCCCGCAAGCTCGATATCGTGTTCCGCGTCTATGACGATGGCGTGGGCTTTCGCTATGAATTTCCGGAACAGCCCAATCTGAAGCTGGTGCAGATTCAGGAAGAGCTGACCCAGTTCAACGTGGCGGAGGCGGCAACGGCGTGGTGGATTCCGGCGATGGAATGGAACCGCGAGGAATATCTGTATCACACCACCCCGATCGGCGAGGTCGGCCTGGCGCAGACGCCGATGACGATCCGCACCAAGAGCGGGCTGCACATCGCCTTTCACGAAGCCGCGCTCAGCGACTATTCCGCCATGAATCTGCAAAAGGTGGATGGCGGCTTGCTGAAGGCGGTGCTGACGCCGGCCGCGTCGGGTGCGAAGGTGCGCCGGGCCGCGCCCTTTCCCACGCCCTGGCGCACGCTGCAAATTGCCGAAACGCCGGGCGGGCTCTATGCTTCCCACCTGATCCTCAATCTGAATGAGCCGAACCGGCTGGGCGATGTCAGCTGGGTCAAGCCGCGCAAATATATGGGAATCTGGTGGGGCATGCACCTCGGCACCCAGAGCTGGGCCTCGGGGCCGATCCATGGCGCAACCACGCCCTATGCGAAGAAGATGATCGATTTTGCATCGAAACACGGCTTTTCCGGGTTGCTGATCGAAGGCTGGAATGTCGGTTGGGATGGTGACTGGTTTGGCAATGGCGAAACATTCAGCTTCACGCAGCCCTATCCCGATTTCGATCTGAAGGCGGTTGCCGAATATGGCCGCAAAAAAGGCGTGACGCTGGTCGGCCACCACGAAACATCCGGCAATATCGCGCATTATGAAGCGCAGATGGAGGATGGCTTCAGGCTGTATCAGTCGCTGGGCATCGATTCGGTCAAGACGGGCTATGTCGCCGATGCAGGCGGCATCAAGGCGCGCGGCCCGGATGGCGCGATCAGCTTTGAATGGCATGAGGGCCAGGCCATGGCGCGCCACCATGAGGATGTGATCAAGCTCGCGGCCAAATATCGCATCTCGATCAATGCGCACGAGCCGATCAAGGATACCGGCATGCGCCGCACCTATCCGAACATGATCAGCCGGGAAGGCGCGCGCGGCATGGAGTATAATGC
>CAZFYJ010000026.1:0-15239 GCA_964523215.1 uncultured Sphingomonadaceae bacterium
AGTGTCGATCAACAATCTCGCGGCGGTGCCCTCGATCATCTTCGGCCTTTTGGCGCTCGCCGTGTTTCTCAACTGGTTCGGGCTGCCGCGATCGTCACCCATGGTCGGCGGCCTCACTTTGGCGCTGATGACCATGCCGGTGATCGTCGTTGCAGCGCGCAATGCGCTGAAAGCTGTGCCGCCCTCGATCCGCGATGCTGCGCTCGGCGTGGGGGCCAGCCCGGTGCAGGTGGTGTTTCATCACGTGCTGCCGCTGGCGCTCCCGGGCATTTTGACCGGGACGATCATCGGCATGTCGCGCGCATTGGGCGAAACGGCGCCGCTCCTGCTGATCGGGATGCGCGGCTTCATTGCCGATGTGCCCGGCGGGATCACGGACCCGGCTACCGTGCTGCCAATGCAGATTTTTCTCTGGTCGGACGAGGTGGATCCCGGCTTTGTCGCGAAGACGAGCGCGGCCGTGATTGTCCTGCTGTTCGTGCTGCTTTCGATGAATGCGCTGGCCGTCTATCTGCGCAACCGATTTGAAAAACGATGGTGATCCATGACTGAAGAAGAAATTGCGCTGATGCCGGCCAACCCCAAGATCACGGCAAAATCCGTGGACGTTTATTATGGGGACAAGCATGCCATTAAAGATGTGTCGATCAACGTCGGCATGGAGCATGTGACCGCATTCATCGGCCCGTCCGGCTGCGGAAAATCAACCTTTCTGCGCACGCTGAACCGGATGAACGATACCGTGGCCGGGGCAAAGGTGAGCGGCGACATCCGCCTTGACGGGGCCGATATCTATGCGCCGACCATGGACGTGGTGCAGCTGCGCGCCCGCGTCGGCATGGTGTTTCAAAAGCCCAACCCCTTTCCCAAGTCGATCTATGAGAATGTGGCCTATGGCCCGCGCATTCACGGCCTTTCACTGGGCAAAGCGGATATGGACCAGATCGTCGAGCGGTCGCTGCGCCAGGCTGGCCTGTGGGATGAGGTGAAGGACCGGCTTTCGGATAGCGGCACGGCGCTCTCAGGCGGGCAGCAGCAGCGCCTGTGCATCGCGCGCGCCATTGCTGTCGATCCCGAGGTGATCCTGATGGACGAGCCCTGTTCCGCGCTCGATCCGATTGCGACGGCCAAGATCGAGGAGCTTATCCACGAACTGCGCGGGCGCTATGCCATTGTCATCGTGACGCACAATATGCAGCAGGCTGCCCGTGTCTCGCAACGCACGGCCTTTTTTCACCTCGGAACGCTTGTGGAATATGGCAAAACGCGGGATATTTTCACCAATCCGCGGCAGGAACGCACAAAAGACTACATCACTGGCCGTTATGGCTGATCGCGCAGCGGCGCAGTAGAACGGAAAACATGGCCATGCCCACTTTGAACGACCATACTGTTAAGGCATTCGATGACGATCTGAACCGGCTGCGCGGCCTTGTTTCCGATATGGGCGGGCGGGCCGAAATGGCGCTCAATCAGGCGATGGATGCGCTGGAACGCGGCGACCTTGCCATGGCGGCCGAAGTGGTGGTGAACGACAAGCGCATCGACGAGCTGGAGCTCGAGGTGGAGCGCCGCGCCGTGCAGACAATCGCGCTGCGTGCCCCGATGGCGGACGATCTGCGCGAGATGGTGGCCGCAATCAAGATTGCCGGGGTGGTGGAACGCATTGGCGATTACGCAAAGAACATCGCCAAACGTGTGCCGATCCTGGCGAAAGGCCGTCAGGTGGAAGCGATACCGCTGCTGATGTCGATGGCGCGCGAGGCCGCAGCGCTTGTGCACAATGCGCTCGATGCGCTGGCGGCGCGCGATGCCGAGCTTGCCGTGCGCGTGACCGAGCAGGACAAGGTGGTTGACGATTTCTACAACAGCATTTTTCGTGCGCTCGTGACCTTCATGATGGAAAATCCGCGCAACATCACCGAGGCGACGCATCTGCTGTTCGTCGCCAAAAATGTCGAGCGCATTGGCGATCACGCGACCAACATCGCCGAGATGGTCTACTATCAGGTGCGCGGCGAATATCTGACCGACCGTGAAAAGGGCGAGGATGTGGTCACCTCCCCCGATCCCGCAGCATAGAATGTGACCATGGCTGCAGCCGATCTCTTGCTGGTGGAAGATGATGCCGCCATTGCCGAATTGGTGAACTGGCATTTTTCGCGCGACAATTTCACCGTTCGCCACACCCCCGATGGGGAAGAAGCGCTGATGCTGGCGCAGGAAAAGGCCCCTGATGTGGTCCTGCTTGACTGGATGGTGGAAGGGCTTTCGGGCATCGAGGTCTGCCGCCGCCTCAGGCGCAATCCCGCCACCGCCAATGTCCCCATCATCATGCTGACGGCGCGCGGCGAGGAGGAGGATCGGGTGCGCGGCCTTCAAACGGGGGCCGATGACTATGTGACCAAGCCATTTTCGCCCCGCGAACTGGTGGCGCGGGTCACAGCTGTGCTGCGCCGCGTGCGCCCGGCACTGGCCGGCCAGAAGCTGAGCTATGCGGATATCGAAGTGGATATGGTGAGCCGCAAGGTGCGGCGCAGCGGCAAGATCATTCGGCTTGGGCCGACGGAATTTCGCCTGCTCCAGCACTTCATGGAGCATCCGGGCTGGGTGTTTTCGCGTGAACGCCTGCTCGATAATGTGTGGGGCCACGATAGCGACATCGAACTGCGCACGGTGGACGTGCATATTCGCCGGCTGCGCAAAGCCATCAATGCCGATGGGCTGCCCGATGTCATCCGCACGGTGCGCTCGGCGGGCTATGCGCTTGATGCGGAGCGCGGCTGAGCGGCACCTTGGCTGGCCGCGGTCGATGCACGAGCCGGTGAGCTGCTAACGACCGTTCGTCACCCCGTGCCCCAGCGCGAGATAGTCCGCGCTGAGCATTTCGTGCAGGCGGCTGACCGTGCGCTGAAATTCAAATGCGCCATGGCCATCCGGATAGAGTGAATCGGGCAGTGCCGCTGCCGCGGCGATGAGTTTGACCTTATGCTCGTAAAGCGCGTCGATGAGCGTCACAAAGCGTGCCGCTTCGTTGTGCATGTCCGGCCCGAGACGGGGAATGCCGACAATGAAGACCGTGTGATAGGTGCGCGCCACAGCCAGATAGTCCGCCGCGCCGCGCGCCTCGCCGCACAGCCGCTTGAACGAAAACACGGCAACGCCTTTCAGCGATTTGGGCACATGGAGCATCCGCCCGTTGCCGACATCAAGATCGGCAGTGGGCACATTGGCCGCATCGTCCGGCGAAAAATCCGTAAGCCGGAAAAAGGCCTCGCGGCAGGCCGCCGTTGCGGCATCGCCCAGCGGGCTGTGCCACAGATCAACATTGCCGAGCCGATCGAGCCGGTAATCGGTCGGCCCATTGAGCGCGATCACGTCCAGCCGGGCCTGGAGCAGGGCAATGAAGGGCAGGAAATGTTCCCGGTTCAGCCCGTCCTTGTAAAGATCGGCCGGCGGGCGATTGGACGTCGCGACGATGGTGATGCCCTTGTCGATCAGCGCGGTGAACAGCCGTGACATGATCATCGCATCGGCTGAATTGTTGACGATCATCTCGTCAAAGCACAGGCAGCGCACATCATCGGCAATGGCCTTCGCCACATGGGGGATCGGATCGCCGGGCTCCTCGCGTCGCGCCTGCGATATCCGGGCATGCACGTCCTGCATGAAGGCATGGAAATGGACCCGCCGTTTGCGCTGGATCGTGAGGCTGGCGAAAAACAGGTCCATCAGCATGGATTTGCCCCGGCCAACCCCGCCCCACAGATAGACCCCGCGGGGCGCCGGCGGCCGCTTGCCGGTCACGCGCCACAGGATCGATCCGCGCGGGGGCGCTGCCTCCAGCTCCGCCTGCAGCGTGCCGAGCCGCTCTGCCGCCACACGCTGATCCTGATCCGGGCGCAATTCTCCGCTTGCGAGCAACCGGCCATAGCGGGCCATGACAGTGGGCATGGGGTGCGGCTCGCTTCCTCAGCCTGATATGCGCGGCGCGCTCCGCCTGCGCGAACGCCCGGCGGCTAGCGGATTACGACGATGTGCGCGATCAGACAGCGCGTTCCACCATCAATTTCTTCACCTCGGCAATCGCCCGCGCCGGGTTCAGCCCCTTGGGGCACGCATTGGCACAGTTCATGATGGTGTGGCAGCGATAGAGGCGGAAGGGATCCTCCAGCTCGTCAAGCCGTTCACCCGTCATCTCGTCGCGGCTGTCCGCAAGCCAGCGATAGGCCTGGAGCAGGATGGCCGGGCCGAGAAACTTGTCGCTGTTCCACCAATAGCTGGGGCAGCTGGTGGAACAGCAGGCGCACAGGATGCACTCATACAGCCCATCCAGCTTCTCCCGATCTTCGGGGGCCTGCTTGCGCTCCTTGCCCGAAGGGGCAGGCGTCTTCGTTTTCAGCCATGGCTCGATGCTCGCATATTGCGCATAGAAATGGGTGAAATCAGGCACCAGATCCTTGATCACCTCCATATGCGGCAGCGGCGTGATCGTGACCGTGCCTTTGCAATCCTCGATCGCCGTGGTGCAGGCAAGGCCATTTTTGCCATTGATGTTCATCGAACAGGAGCCGCAAATCCCCTCGCGGCAACTGCGCCGGAAGGTCAGGCTGCTGTCCTGCTCGCCCTTGATCTTGATCAGCGCGTCGAGCACCATCGGGCCACAATCGGCCGTGTCGATCTCAAACATGTCATAGCGGGGATTTTCGCCCTTATCCGGATCATAGCGGTAAATCTTGAAATTTTTGGCCGCTTTGGCCCCTGCCGGTGCCGCGTGACGCGCGCCATCGTTTGAAATCTTGCTGTTTTTGGGAAGCGTGAATTCCGCCATGATGTGCCTTGCCCACTTGCCTGCGCCGCCACCCATATGGCGACCCGTTTCCCTAATCAGGCTCACGCGAAGGAATCAAGCCCCCAGGGCGTGATGACATGTGCAGGCATCACCGCATGGCTGCGGTCGCCGAGGCTCATTGCCCAACGTCCTGCCGCACGATCCGCTCGGGTTAACGCCGGGAGACCCGGCCTATTGGCCCACGTTCATCTGGGCGAAAGGTGCGGCTGATCAGCCTTGGCGATGAATTGGGGGCACCAGTTTCGACAAGGAGAAGAGAAATGACGCCCCGTTCACACTCCGCCGCCGCCTCCGCGCTTGTTGCCATGCTGGCGCTCGCCGCACCCGGCCTTGCAAGCGCGCAGCAGGATACGCAGGAGCCTGCCGATCGCCAGATCGTCGTCTCCGGCCAGCAGCCGCAACCGCCCGAAGAGGTGGCCCCTGCCCTACCGCCAGGCAAGCTGCCGAAAGGACCGGAGATCAAAGGATTTATTTCGGCCCGCAGTGCCGATCGCATCCAGGTGATGCAGGCCGATGGCCGCCGCACCGTGATTGCCATCAACGATGCGACCCAGATCCGATCCAGCACAGGGCTGTTCAGCCGCGGCAGGCTGACCGAGGCGTCGCTGCTGAATGGCCTGCCGGTCACCGTGAGGACGGTTCAGGCAGGCGAAAATCTGATCGCCAGCCAGATCCGCCTGCGCAACACCGATCTGAAAACCGCGAAGATGATCCGCACCGGCACCGAACAGGGCTTTGCCGAACAGACAGCCGCCACCGAGGCACTGCGCGGGCGCATGGCCGATATTGATCAGTATAATGTGAAAGGCACGACCAACGTGAATTTCGCAACCGGCAAGGCGCTGCTGACCCCGCAGGCGAAGGCCGATCTGTGCGAAACGGCCAATGCCGCGCAGAATATGAAAAATGCCATGCTGCTGGTCGTCGGCTATACGGATTCGACCGGGAGCGACGAATTCAACCAGCGGTTGAGCGAAAAGCGCGCATCAAGCGTGGTGAATTATCTGCAGCAGGCATGCGGATGGAAGCCCTATCGCATGCTGACACCCACCGGCATGTCTGAAGCCGATCCGGTGGCCGATAATGAAACGGCCGAGGGCAAGGCGCAGAACCGGCGGGTGGCCGTCAATATTCTCGTCAGCAAGGGGCTGGACGGGCTGTAATCCCCTGGCTTCCGGCTGATCATGCGGCCGGTGCGGGGACGGACTCCGGCACCGGTCCTTCCGCGAGCCGCTGTGCCAGCAGGCTTTCGGCAACGGCATAGGTGCGGGCATTGTCCACATCGATCGCGAGCGCGCCATCGGCATAGACCACTTCGCGCGCCACCAGGCGAAAACGCTTTGAAATGCGCTGGAACGCCCGCTCCAGGGTGATCCAGCCCCATTTCATCATCAGGATGTTGACGAGGCCAAAGGCGTTGATCAGCCGCTTCGGATTGTTCATGAATTGCCCGCCCTCGCGGAAAATCTCCACCGCGGCGAGCCCCTTGGCTCCTGCAATGCCGTAGATGTTGCAGTTCGAATAGCCGCCATCGGCAAACTGGTAGAAGCGGCGCTGTCCTTCGGGATGCGCGGCCTTGATCGCCGCTTCGCTGGCAAGCCCGGCGGTGATGTCTGCATTGCCGAGCATGGCCGCGATGGCGCGCATGGCGGCATGCGTCACCAGCACATTGTCTGCCGTGGTGATGACATAGGGCGCAGGCTGCCCTTCGACAGCGCGCAGCACGCTATCGGCGATGCCGGGTTCGGATGCGACCAGCTCGATCGGCCGGCCAAAGGCCGCACGATAGGGCAAGAGCAGCGCATCGATCGCGGCATGGGCATCGCTTTCCACCGAAATGCGGATCTTGACGATATCCGGCATGGTGGTTGCGCGATCGAGCACATGCGCGATCAGCGGCTTGCCGCAGATCGGCACCAGGCATTTGTGGCTGACACCATGTTCGGCTGCGAGCGGATTGACGACGCCTGTGCGCTGCGCTGCAAGAATGACGAGCGTGAACGGATGCACGGGCCTACCACTCCTGCCCATCAAGATCGATCACGCCTTCGCGCGCCATGGCGCCGGCCAAGATGGTTTCAAGCAGCTCCGGATAGGACAGCCCGGCGATCAGCGCCGATTTGCCAATCACCCGCTGCGACCAGAGATTGCACTGCAGATTGACTTCGAGGAAATTGACCTCGCCGGTCGCCGGGTTGAAGCGATATTCCCAGCGCGAATAATCAAATGGCGTCACTTCGGGTGCAAGCATGCGGGTATAGCCCTCAATCCGTGCGATGAAGTCCGGATCTGTCTCTTGCACCAGCTTTGCCTTGCTTTCCTCAAAGCCCCGCTTTTCGGCATAGGTGCGCAGCACCTCCGTATCATGATCAAACCGCATCAGCGGCAGCATCTGCACACGGCGCGCGCCAATCACCGGCAGCTCGACATCAATGCCGGAAAGAAACGGCTCGACCAGCGCATCATGGCCATCGGCGTGCCGGGCCGCAATTTGCTCGGCCACCTCTGCCCAGTCATGGGCAATGCCCACGCCCTCGCTCGCCGACGAGGCATTGGGCTTGATGACATAGCGGTCCGCCGCGAAATGGGTGAAGGGTTCGACCGGCGCACCCCGCCGGTAAATCGCCGATGGTGCCGTTGGCACGCCACGGGCGCGCGCCGCCATCTTCATCAGATGCTTGTCGTCAGAAAGGCCGCGCAAGATGGGGGACGCCCCCAGAAACGGAATGCCGAGCCGCGTGCACAGCAGCGGCGCCATCATTTCCGAATTGAGATAGCCGCCGCGATTGAGCAGCGAAAAGACGAAATCCACATCCGGGCGCGTGAACAGCACTTCCGGGCTGTTGGCCGCGGTTACGTTCAGCCCCATTGCCTCCAGCACATCGCGAACCTCGCGGTGATAAACCGCGTGATCGCCATCAACGGCATCCTTCGATCCATCGCCCAGCGCATGCTTGGCAATGAAAAGCAGGCGTATGCTGTCGCGATAGCGCGCCGGAATCGTCAGTTTCTGGACCATGAGGCAGAATTTTCCTGTGCTGGTAATGAGGCCGTCATGCCGCTAATGCCGCATTATGGCAGATGTGGGGCACGCCGGCGCGGCGCAGGAGGACACAGACCGGATGATCGCAGAACTGGCACTGCCCACGGCAACATTGATGAGCGCGGGCGGCGATGATCGCATCACGCTGGACGAGCAGAGCGGGCTGAACAGCTATGGCTGCGCGCCGGAGCCGATCCGCGCCATTGCCTATTCCTCGTCCACTGCAAGCGCGATTTCCGCTGCCGCCTTTGCCCATGCGCACACCGTGCACCATCAGCTGCGTCGTGCCGCGCAGGCCGGGGAGACGGCCGAAGCGCTCTATACGCGCTTCCTGCGGCAGGCGCGGGCACGGCTGCGCACGCTCTATGGCCTTGATGATGGCATCGATATCGCCTTTGGCGCATCGGGCACCGATCTCGAATATCTGGCACTTGCGGTGGCGCGGCAAAGCGGCCAGCCGGTGACCAATCTGGTGGTCGAGGTGGATGAAGTGGGCAGCGGCTGCCTCTATTCGCAGGCCGGGCATTATTTCGCCGCGCGCACAGCGCTTGGCCGCGATGTGGACAAGGGCAGCTATCTGGACGGATTTTCGGCCGAAAATGTGACGGTGCGCACGCTGAAGACGCGCAGCGAGGCCGGGCCGGTCCTTGATGAGACGGCTTATGGTGCGCTCCTCGAAGCTGCCGTTTCGGAAGCGCTGGCGCACGGCCGCCGCCCGCTCGTGCACATCATCCACCGCAGCAAGACGGGGATCATCAGCCCCGGCCTCCCGGTGATTGATGCGCTGCTGGCGCACCATGGCAGTGCGATCGATCTGGTTGTCGATGCGTGCCAGGCGCGGCTTTCGCCCCTTGCCGTGCAGGCCTATCTGGCCCGCGGGGCAATGATCTTCCTCACTGGCTCGAAATTCATCGGCGGGCCGCCGTTCAGCGCATGGGCGCTGGTGCCGCCAGTCCTTGCACAACGCATGCGCAGCGGCCCGCTGGCCGTGCCCGGTCTTGCCGATTTTTTCGCGCGCGGCGACATGCCCGTCAAATGGGCGGCGTGCGACGGAAGGCTGGGCCGCCATGTCAATTTCGGGCTGCTGCTGCGGCTGGAGGCGGCGCTGTTCGAGCTGCAGCGGCTGATGGCGCTGCCTCAGGATCGGGTGGATGGCGTGATTGCGGCTTTCGGTGCGGCGATGCGCGGGCTGGATGATGCCATGCCGTTCCGCCTTATCGAAGGCGCGGCAGACGATCCATCGGCCGGCGATCATCTGGCCACATCGGCAGCGCTGCCACAGCCGCTTGATCGCAAGATGCTGTTCGTGATCGCGCTCACGCTGCCACATCCGGCGCATGGCGGCCCGCTCTCGTTCGAAGAGGCCCGCGGCGTCTATCGCTTTCTCTACACCGATATGGCGCACGCCGTGGCGCAGGCGCATGACCAGCTTGCCGCAGCCGAGATCATCCACCTTGGCCAGCCGGTCAAATGCCTGAAATCAAGCAATGGCGCGTGGGCACCGACCTTGCGGCTCTCGCTTTCCGCACCCCAGATTTTCGACATGGTTGGGCTCGACGCAGCAGGCCTTGCGGATCGCTTTGCCGCCGATCTTGAGAGGATCGCAGCCAAGATCGCGCTCGCGGTCCGTCAGCTCGCTGCCGAACAGCCAGCGCCTGCGCAGGCCGGCTGAACAGGCCGAACGAAGAGGGGCCGGCCCGCGCAACAAAAAAGCCCCGGAATTGCCGGGGCTTTTTCGCATTGCCAGGATGAGGCAGAGACGGATCAGCGCTTCGAGAACTGGAAGCTGCGGCGCGCCTTGGCCTTGCCATATTTCTTGCGCTCGACGGCGCGGCTATCCCGCGTGAGGAAGCCTTCGGCCTTGATAACGCCGCGCAGTGCAGGCTCATATTTGGTGAGCGCCTGGCTGATGCCATGCTTGACCGCGCCAGCCTGGCCGGAAAGCCCGCCGCCGGAGACTGTGGCCATCACGTCATACTGGCCGACCCGCCCGGATACGTCGAACGGCTGGTTGATCACCAGTCGCAGCGTGGGGCGCGCAAAATAGACTTCCTGATCGCGGCCGTTGATGACGACCTTGCCAGTGCCGGGCTTCAGCCAGACGCGGGCAACGGCGTCCTTGCGGCGGCCCGTAGCATAGGCGCGGCCATGCTTGTCCAGCTCCTGCTGGCGCAGCGGCGCTGCCGGCGCTTGCGGCGCGGCGGTGATCGTGCCGCTTTCCGAAACGGCCAGATCCTTCAGATCGGTAATGGTTTCAGGCGTGTCAGACATTAGGCACCCACCTTGTTCTTGCGGTTCATCGCCGCCACATCGAGGATTTCGGGGTTCTGGCCGGCATGCGGATGCTCCGTGCCATTGTAGAGGCGCAGATTCCGCATCTGCTGGCGGCCCAGCGGCCCGCGCGGGATCATCCGTTCGACAGCCTTTTCCAGAACGCGCTCGGGGAAACGGCCATCCAGCACCTTAGCGGCCGTGATGCCCTTGATGCCGCCGGCATAGCCGGTGTGCTTGTAATAGACCTTCTGCTGCAGCTTGTTGCCGGTGAAGCGCACCTTGTCTGCATTGATGACGATGACATTGTCACCGCAATCGACATGGGGCGTAAAGCTCGGCTTGTGCTTGCCGCGCAGGATATTGGCAATGATCGTCGCGACCCGGCCCACAACCAGGCCATCGGCATCAATCAGCACCCATTTTTTTTCGACCGTTGCGGGCGTTGCCGGCTTGGTCAATTTTGTCAGCGCCTTCACGGGCGTGCTCCTTGAAACAGGGTTGAGCGGACATGCGCTTGCGCAACCAGCTGCGCAATCGATGCGCGCTATTGGCGGCATGCGGCCGCTATGTCAAGCTGGAAGCCAGTTTCCTGACGGGTATTCAAATACCATACGCGCACTCCCGCGCTGCGCCGCGTGATGGCATGCCGCTGATTCTCGAGCGGCTGCAAAGCATCAGCCCAACAGGGTCGAAATCTCGATCCGGTTGGTCAGCGTCTGGTGCACCGGACATTTGTTTGCAATCTCGATCAGCCGGGCCTGCTGCTCCGCATCGAGCGGACCTTCGAGCCGGACAATGCGGTCGATCATGTCGACGGGCCTGCCACCATTTTCGCCAGCCCGGTCTTCCTTCGAATGCTCAAGCGTGACGTGCACCTTTTCAAGCGGCCAGCCTTTGCGTGCGGCATACATTTCGAGCGTGATCGCGGTGCATGCGCCAAGCGCGGAGAGCAACAGCTCATACGGCGTCGGCCCATTGTCTGCCCCGCCAAGATCCTCGGGTTCGCCGCCAGCCCAGCGATGGGCACGGGCTGTTGCGGAAACCGCATAGCGGCCACCATCGCTTTCCACGGTGACAAGGGGGTTGGCATGCATCGCTCAGGCCCTTTCTTCAGTTTTGACAATGGCAGCCTCACCGGCCGGGGCAATGGCGCGCCGCAATGCCTCGCTCGGCAGATCGAGAGCACGCAGCATTGCCCAGATTTCCTCCCGCGCGCGATTTTGCGGCTTGCCGAGCGAGGGGATGGCAGCCAGATCAAACAAGGTGAGGCCAAGCGGAAAGAGCTCGCGATAGGTGACCCGTTCGCGCAGGCCCGTGATCAGGCGAAAGCCTGCAACGGGCGCAATCTGATCGAGCGCATCGCGCACCTTGCGCTCATTCCTGGTCGCAAAGTTGCGCGCCCGGTTCTGCATCACGACCCAATCGAGCGGACGAGCCCGCAGCGCCAGCCCCGGCTCCTTCAGATGTTCGACCAGCCGGGCAAAATTGCCCAGCGTGCGCAATTCGCCAGTGCGCGGATCGATGCGGCCCAGCATGTCCAGATCGATGAAGCTGTCGTTCACAGGGGTGACAATCGTATCGGCCATGAAGATGGCCTTGCGCGCAATCGGGCTGTCATGCCCGCCCACATCGATGATGATGAAGCTGTTGTGGATGCGGGCAATGTGCAGCTTTTGCTCCAGCTCATGCTCATTGGCCTGCGCCAGCATGATCTGTTCCGGCCCGGGCAGGGTGACATTGTAATCGCGTTCGCTTTCCTGCCGCGCCCAAAGCGCGCGATGGAGCGTCAGCTGGCGCAGATCGACATCGAGGGCCGCCACTCGCTCGCCCGCATTGCACAGCGCGATGCACGTGTGAAAGGCCGCCGTCGACTTGCCGACGCCGCCCTTTTCATTCGCAAAAACGATGATATGGCCGCGTCGCCCGTTTGCCGGATATTTGAGCCAGGCAGGCGTCTCGTCCAGGGGGGCAGGCGGCTCTGCTGCGGCGGGAATTGGCTGAGCTGGCGCAGGATCGTGCGGCAGCGGCGCAGGTGATGCGGGCGCGGGGGGCACCGCCAAGCCGGCGTCAGCCAGTGGCGCATCAGTGATCGTCC
This sequence comes from uncultured Sphingomonadaceae bacterium, assembly GCA_964523215.1. Classification (GTDB taxonomy): domain Bacteria; phylum Pseudomonadota; class Alphaproteobacteria; order Sphingomonadales; family Sphingomonadaceae; genus CAZFYJ01. Next base: position 12,265 of record CAZFYJ010000026.1, read on the forward strand.
CCTCACCTGCTGGCGGCCTGCGGCCGAACATGCGTGCAAAAAGTCCCACGATGCGGCTCCCTTGGGGCGTTGCCCCTCATGGCATGGTGATGGCCCAATGCGCATGCGCTTTCAAGGCCGCAGCTATTTCTCCAGCAGGGTGCGGATCGCTTTCAGCTCAGCTTCCATCGCGGCCAGCTTGGCGGCTGCCTGAGCCTTCGGATCCGCCGATGCGGCGGCCTTCGCAATATCGTCCTCTTCCTCTGCTTCGCGCGTCTGGTTCATCGCATCGACGATGATGCCGAACAGGAGATTGAGCGTGGTAAAGGTTGTGAGGATGATGAAGGTGACGAAGAATATCCAGGCATTGGGGCTTTTTGCGATCACATCATCGGCGATGTCTGGCCAACCTTCGAGCGTCATCATCTTGAACAGGGTGAACAATGTCGTGCCCAGATCGCCGAAATGCTGGGGCGCGACATCACGGAACAGCTTCACCGCGATGATCGCCGCACAATAATACATCACGAACAGCACGGCCGCGACCGATGCCCCGCCCGGGATCGCTGCAAACATGCCAGTGACCACCCGCCGCATCGATGGGATGACCGTCACCAGCCGCATGATGCGCAGCACCCGCAGCGCACGCAGCACAGAGAGCGGGCCAGATGCGGGCAAGAGGGCAATGCCAACCACGATCACATCAAAAACATTCCAGGGATCGCGAAACATCGCAAAGCGCATCACGGCGAATTTGAGGGCGATCTCGATCACGAAAATCGCGAGGCATATCTGATCGAGCAGATGCAGGATCTGCATGGTCTGCGGCGATACCGCGGTTGCCATCGCGCCCAGGATCGCGGCATTGACGAGAATGACGGCGATGATGAAACGCTGAAACCCTGTGCTGTTGATCAGCTTTGCAACATTATCCATTTGGCATCAGAACCTATTCGCTGTGCCGCATTGCGAACGCAGGCCAGCTTTCGTTCGCATCGCGCTGCATCTGCGCTTCCAGCAATGCGATCGCATTGTCAACGTCCGGCCCGGCCCGCCCGGCTGCCTGCGCAAGCTTCAGCCCGTTATAGAGCGTGGTGGGATATTCGGTGGTATAGGCATAGATGCGCGGATCGTTGATCGGCTTTTGAAAGCTGAACCAGCGCTGGCGGGCAACATCGGCGGGCAGGTTCATGATCTGCGCGACAGTGCGCCAGTCGGCCGCCCAGCGCCCTTCGATGCGGGCGGGCAGATTGAGAAAGGCATAAGGACCGGTCGCCAGAAAGCGCCGCGCCTGAAAGCGCTGGGCATAATCGGCCTGCAGCTGCGCCCAGCGCGGATCGGGATGAAGCCGCCGCCCCCAATCGAGCGTGTAGGCAATATAATCGGCAATGCAGCCGATATAGACGCCGCTGCGCCCGCCGGTCTGGATCGCGGGCCACGAGCCCTGATTGGGCGGATTATCACCCAGCTCGCCTGCCCAGAACATGCCAAGCCGGCCAGGGCCGGGCGCTGCCATGGTGCGCGCCGCACGATCGAGATTGGCAGAAAGAATGGCATCAAAGCGGCTGGCGGCCGGCATCCAGTCCACCTGCGGCATCGCCCGCAGCAGCGCCGAGGCCAGCAGAATATCCCGCATTGTCCACGCCCAATCGCGCCCCTGGCCCTGATCGATAAAGCGGCCGCTGGCCCCGCGCGCGGCGGGATCGGCGCTGTTGAGCGCGGCGCAGGCGGAAAACACCTGCTGCTCCACAAAAAAGGGGTGCAGGCCCGAAAGCAGCGCCGGGATGAACGCCGGGCATGGGCGATGGGCATTGTCGATCTGCCAATCGCGCGCCATGCCGGGGCTGACGCTGATGATCTTTTCCTCAGGATAATTCTGATAATATTGCTGCAGCTTGAGCAGCGCCCTCGGATCGTCGAGCAGCAGCGGCAGCCCGTCATTGCCACGCACATGCCACGGGATCGAGGCCGAGCTCAGCCCGTAATTCAGCGTGACGGACAGCATGTCGCGGCTGCGCTCCATCAGATAGCGCGCCTGGCGATTGATGATGGGGCCAATTTCATCGCGCAGGCCCGTCGTGCCCATGGCCGCGACCATCCCGCCCTGGCTGAGCGGACGATAGGGCGGCACCGGGTCCATATAGGCCCATTGCGCCGGACGCCCTAGCTTTGGCCCGATGCCCCATGGCAGCAGCCAGCCCTGGCGGCTCCACGCATCGAGCGTGCGATCGTCAAGCGGCCAGCGGCGCGACGCGATCACCCAGCGCTGAAAGTCGCCATGTCCGGCAACGGGGAAGCTTCGCCCCATCACCGTCGCCTGATAGCTGAACGCCGGCGTCTCGCTGGCCAGATTGGTCCAGCGCTGCCGCTCCACCACAACAACGGCAAAGGGCGCGCCATCGATCGGCGATCGATCCTGCAGATACCAGATGATGGCCCACGGCCCCTTGCGCAGGAATATGCGCACCGTATCCGCCCCCGCCGCCTGGCGGATGGCGGCAGGATCGTCGGCTGTAAACAGCGTGTCATTGATGCGCACCGGCGGCGCGTCCATTGCGACGGCGCGCGGCCCGCCCGCCGCAGGGAAAGGGCCACGCGGCCGCGCAGGTGCAGCAGCGCGCGCCCGGCCCGCACGATCCGGCACCGCTGCAGGCGCAATCAGCGCGGCAGCGCCCGTTGCCATCATCATTCGGCGCGTCAGCATGGCGCATGTCCTCATCAAGGCGGCCAATTCCGGCAGCGGGGCCAGAATAATGGGCCGCGCGCCGATCGCAAAGCGCGTTAAGGATGATTGCTGCGGCGCTATGTGCATGGATCGGGGGTGGACATCCCCCGGATCATCACCTCTCGTCGATATGGTCGCGCGGCGATCGGGTTCACGCGGCCTGCCCGCGCACAAGCAGACACATAATGCAGGACGTGACGGCCCAGACATGTGAGGAAATGGCGCGCCCGGAACGATTCGAACGTCCGACCCTCAGATTCGTAGTCTGATG
>CAZFYJ010000027.1:0-15073 GCA_964523215.1 uncultured Sphingomonadaceae bacterium
CGTCATGCCCGGCAGGCCCCTGCTCCCGCTGACGATCGGGGAGCTGACCATGCCCGCACCGGGATCGACAGGCCGGCCAGCCGGACGCGGGGGCAAGACGCACCAACGTCCGATCCGGCGCAGGCCCGCCCGCAGACGCAAGGAAAAACAGGCCAGCCGGGTGAAGGGCTGGCCTGCTTCTGGCGGCACATCTGGGGGCAAATGCGCCGTTAGGCGGTGTTCAGCACGCCCGGATCAGGCAAGCATGACATTGGGATTGAACGGGAAATCGCCAATCATCGGCCGATCAAACACTTCGCGTTCAGGTGCCCGATCCTGCGGACGCGGCGTGCCACCCTGGCCGCCGAACAGTGCGCGCATATCGACGCCGAGGAAGGCTGCAAACATGCCAAGCAGCAGGAACGCGCCCATATTTTCGCCGAGCTCGCCGAGACTCGGCATCTGGCTGCCCGGGCCATATTCGCGGCCCACGGCGGTTGCCATCAGATCCTCTTGCGTTGCAATATTGCCCATTTCGGTGCGCCAGCCGCTGCCACAGGCATTTTCGTGCAACGTATAGCCATCGCGGTGCGCGGCATCCACGTCATAGCCGTTCTGGCCCATGCTGATCGACATGTCGCCCAGCCGGTTCTGGCTGACACCATCGACGATGATGGCATTGTCGCCCTTGGTGATGACCACCTGGCTTGCCACATAAGCATTGGGGTTTCCGCCCCATTGTTCGGTGTTGATGGTGATCTTGGTGCCATTTTCCAGCGTGAAGGTGGTTGTGCCCCAGAAATCGAAGGCATGCTTGCCATCGATTTCGACATGGGGATCGCCCCAGATGCGCGTGCGCTCACCCGTATTTTCGTTGAAAATGATGATCTGGCTGCTGCGCTCATCAATTTCGAGGCGGTAGCCATCGCCCAGATCGACCTTTGCGGTGTGCTGGCTATCGAGCTTTGCCGTCCACTGCGCGGCAGGCTCTGGCATGATGCAGCCGCCCCGGCCCGGATTCCAGCAGCCGCCGGGCAGCGTGCCGCAGCGGACATCAAAGATATTGGGCAGGCAGCCAAAGGCAAAAGGCCCGGCACCCAGCGCATTCACATATTGGGCCATGATGCCGGCCGCGAGCATCAGCTGCATGCCGCCCTGCATCTGGCGCAGCCCCTGCGCGGAGAAATTCGGCAGCTGGTGGTGATGGTGCTGGTGAATATGCGTCATTCGAGCCTCCTGTTGGTCCGAGCCATATTGCGGTTTCTGAGGCTGAAGATGTCACGAACGGCACTGCCGCGCACTCCACGATTCGTTTAGACGGCCTAAACGAATCGTCTAGAGACAGGCTTTTGGCGGCGTGGCATTCATGTGGGACGCTGAGGGTGATGCGTCAGGGCATTCACGCGCAAACAGGGTGTTGATATGGTCGATTTGCGGACGACGCCATTGGAAAGCCGGCCGCCACTGGCGGAGACGGGCGCTGGTGCGCAGCCGCCTGCATCCGGTGCATCGACGCCTGCGATCAGTGCACGGGTAAACGGCGCACAGGCGCTGCACATCGGCAGCGCGCGCACGCCAAGCGCGAGCGAGCAGCTCAACTGGAACCAGGCGCAGCCGCCGGTCGTGCTGGCCCAATCTCCCGGCAACCAGCCCAATCAGCCGGCGCAGCCAGGCGCCATCAACCAGCCGAGCCAGGTCCATCAGGAACGGCTCGCCGCACGTGCCGCCGAAGCCAATCCGCCCACGCCGCCGGATGTGACGACGCTCGCGCGGATCGCAAGCGATGTCTATGCCGATCCGGCAGCGGCCAGCCCGCCACCCGGCTATCGTGTGGCCAATGAGGCGGATCTGACGGCGCTCGGACTGCGCCAGGCCGATCTTGCCCCGGCTGAAAGCAGCTTTCGTGCCCGCGTCTATGTGACCGGGACCGGTGCCGACACCCAATATGTGCTGGCCTTTCGCGGATCGACCAGCGATCGGCGGGACTGGGTTTCCAATGCACAGCAGGCCGCAGGGCTGCAAAGCGATCATTATTCGCGCGCGCTGGCAATCGGCCGGGCGCTCGCCAGGCACGAAGATGTGCCCGTCACCATTACGGGCCATTCGCTGGGCGGCGGCCTTGCCTCGGCAGCGGCCATCGCATCCGGCCGCGATGCCACCACCTTCAACGCTGCCGGGCTGAGCCAGAACACCATCAACGCCGCCAATGCTGTGCGCTCGGCGAACAATGTGTCCGGCGTGGCCGATGTTTCCGCATATTATGTGCGCGGCGAAATCCTCTCCGCACTGCAGGATGGCGGCGATCAGGCGCTTGGCGGCTGGCTTGGCCGCATTGCGGGCAGCTGGCTGGGCGGCCCGGTGGGCGGCGCGGCAGGCGGCTATTTCGGCCGCACCTTTGCCGATGCCCCGTCCGCTTATGGCAATCGCATTGCGCTGGAGCCGGTGCGCCCGAATGATGTTTCCTGGTGGCAGGATCATCCCGTCACCATGCACGGCATGAACTATGTGCTGTCCAGCCTGCAGGGGCGGTGACGTCGCCCCGCGGGCGTGAAAATGGCGGCGCGGCGCGCTGGCCTTATGCTCTGCTGCTGCTATGCTCATGCCATGCGCACGACGAGCAGAGGGCCAGGCCATGCTGACATCACCCCGGGCTGCGGGCACAGGCTATTCCGCCGCAATCGCAATTGCTGCCGCCCTGCTGCTCGGCCTTGCAGCGTGCGCCGGCAGCGGGGCTGAGCGCGTGGCCCGTCCGGCCTGTTTTTCGGCGCGCCCGACGGTGGTTGTGCCCGATCGCGCCAAGATCATGCCGCATCTGACCAATGGCGCGGCAGGCCGTGACCTGATCGATGCGCTCTATCGCGGAGATGCCGCGCAAGTGACCGAGATGCTGGCCCGCGATCCGCGCCTCGCGACGACCGAGGTGGGCAATGGCAATGCCCCGGCGGGGGCCGAGCGGCCAGTGGGCCAATATGGCGATCTGCTGACCCTTGCCGTGGCGCAATGCGATGCCGCGATGCTGCGGGCGCTGCTGGCCGCCGGCTTGCCGCCCGATGGCGTGCAGCGCGGTGGTCCGCTGACACTGGCGCTGCTGGCCGATTCGCCGGATATGGCGATGCTGCTGCTGGATGCAGGGGCGAGCCCCGACCCCCAGAAATCGGGCGGGCGCGATGTGCTGCGCGAAATGATCATGTTCGGCCATGAAGGCGCGGTCAGCCTGCTGCTGCGGCACGGGCTGGATGTGAACTGGGCGGATCGCTTTGGCGTCGGACGGCTGCAGGTGGCCGTGGATGCAGAGCAATTCCGCGTGGCAGAGCAGCTGCACAAGGCGGGCGCATCGCTGTGGGCGATTTCCGGCACAGGCCATATGCCGGTGCACATCCTGCAGGCGCCGATGATCCAGGCCAATCGCGAACAGGATGCCGCGCGTGAACGGCTGTTGGCCGCCGCCCGTCTGCCGGGCCTGCCCTGGCCGCCGCCGCCGCCCAAGGAAGTGCGTGCGATGGTGATGGGCGGGAACTGGCCAACGCCCGCGCTGGAGGCGGCCGGGCTGCCCATGCCGCGCCCCGAAGCTCTGGCTGACATGAAGGCACGGGCCCTGCGCTGAATTCCGGCCCTAATCCGCCCAGGCCGCATCCTCCACGTGCAGCTCTGCGCTGCGCCGTCCGCTCCAATCGTCCACTTTGGCGCGACCGGCCAGCCATAGCCGCTGATCGGGCCGGGCGGCCAGCAGATATTGGCCCAGCTGCATATCGGCGGCGCGAAAGGCAATGGCTTTCACGGTGCGGCCATCATCGCCGGCGGCAATGCAGCGCACATGGTGGCTGCCCACCACATCGGCCTTCACCATGCGCACCGGGCCAATGGCGAGGCGGGGTGCCGGCCAGCCAGTGCCATAAGGCCCTGCCGCTTCGAGTGCATCGACCAGATCGGGCTGCAGCCCGCCCACGCTCAGCATCGCATCCAGCCGCAAAAGGCGCGATTCGTGCGCCGCACCCACGGCATCGGCCAGTCGCGCATTCAGAAAGGCGGCAAAGGCCGGTATCTGCTCTGCCTTGATGGTGAGGCCCGCCGCCATCGGATGCCCGCCGCCCGCCACCAGCAGATCGGCATCGCGCGCGGCGAGCACGGCCGCCCCCAGATCAACGCCGCTGACCGAACGGCCAGAGCCTTTGCCAATGCCATCGCCATCGAGCGCGATCACGATCGCCGGGCGGCCAAGCCGCTCCTTGATGCGCCCGGCAACGATGCCGATCACCCCGGGGTGCCAGCCAGCCCCGGAGACCACGGCGACCGCGGCATTGCCCTGCGCCTCGGCCTGCGCCTGCGCGTCGGCCTGCACGGCTGCCTCAATCGCCCGGCGCTCGCCATTGAGGGCATCGAGCTGGGCCGCAATCGCTGCGGCCTCGGCCGGATCGTCGGTCGTCAGCAGCCGCACGCCAAGATCGGCCTGGCCCACGCGGCCACCGGCGTTGATGCGCGGCCCCAGGGCAAAACCGAGATCGGAGGTGACCGGCGCGCGCTTGACCCCGGCCACATCGAGCAGCGCCGCCAGCCCGATGTTGCGCCGCTCTGCCAGCACCTTCAGCCCCTGGGCGACGAAGGCGCGATTAAGGCCCTTGAGCTGTGCCACATCGGCCACGGTGCCAAGCGCGACGATATCAAGCAGCGCCAGCAGATTGGGCTCTGCCCGTGCGCCTGCGAAAAAGCCCCGTGCCCGCAAGGTGCGCACCAGCTGCGCTGCGAGCAGAAAGGCAACGCCCACTGCGGCGAGATGGCCATGCGCCCGTGCCGCTTCCGCTTCATCAAGGCGGTTCGGATTGATGAGCGCACGCGCCACCGGCAGCTCTGCCGAACAGGCATGATGATCGACCACGATCACCTCGACCCCGGCTGCGGCTGCCTCGGCAAGCGCGGCAAAGGCCTGTGCGCCGCAATCGACCGTGACGACGAGTCGATAGCCATCCGCCCCGAGCTGCACCAGCGCCCGGCCGGATGGGCCATAGCCCTCCATCAGCCGATCGGGAATATAGGCACGCGGGGCAAGGCCCAGCGTCCGCAGCAGGCGCACGAGCAGCGCGGCAGATGTCGCCCCATCGACATCATAATCGCCGAAAATGGCGATTGCCTCCCCCGCCTCCACGGCATCGGCAAGGCGTTCGGCCGCGCTTTCCATATCCCGGAACAACGCCGGATCGGGCATGAAGCCACGCAGCGTGGGCTTGCGATGCGCTGCCAGCGCATCCGGCGGGCAGCCCCGCGCCAGCAGCAGCTGCGTCACCATATCATCGGCGCGAAAGCCGTGATCAAAGCCGCTCGCGCCTGCCTCCTGCCCGGAAACACGCCACGCCCAGCTTTGCCCGGCAAAGGAGCGGGTGACGCCCAAAGCAGAGGTTTCGCGTCGGGCGGGCATCAGCGCTGCGCCAGCAATCTGTGCCGCAACAGCCGCGCAAGCGTGGCATCGATCGCGTGAATGGCATGCGGGCTGACGATGCCGCCGCCTGCAATGCCAAGCTTGAGCGTGGCGAGCCCGAAGCGGCGGGCAAGCGGGCCGGTTTCCACATCCGCACTTTGCACATGGCGCGCCGGGATGATGGCCAGCCGATTGCGCAGCCCGCCATGGCGAATGTGCAGCATCGCGCCATCAAACAGCCAGCTGTGGCGTGCGCGCGCCCAGATTTGGACTCCGATCAGTCCGATCCAGGCCGGCACCAGCAGCAGCATCCATGGCGAGATCAGCCAGCCAGCCAGCGCCAGCCCGACGAGCCCCAGCAACAGGGGGACAAGCAGCGTCCAGGCATAAAGGGCATGCACCGCAGCCCAGGGGGCTGCATCATCCGGCTCCGCCAGGCCCAGCTCGGCGAAAATGGCGGCGGTTTCGAGGCGATTGGCAAGCGGGGCGAGGATGTGATCCGATTGGGCACCACCCTCACCGGCGGCCTCGTCATTGCCCAGGCTCTGCACCTTCACGACGCGCCAGCCAAATTGGCGGCGGATAATGCCAGCGACCACGATGCCCGCCTGCACCCGCCGGATCGGCAGCGACACATCGGTTCGGGTGAGCAGCCCGCGCACCCGCCGCAGCCCGGTTTCGCTGCGGGTGAGGGCAAAGCCATAATCGCGCAGCAGCGTCGCAACCACGCCAGAGACGATGCCGATCAGCGCCACGAACGCCAGCCCGAGGATCGCGACCAGCCAGCGATGCGCATCGATATAGGCAAAGACGTCGCTATCCCGCCCGATGACATCGATCCAATTATCGGGATCGAACATATCGAAAGGCAACACATCGTCAAAGGTCTGCAGCAGGGCAAATAATGCGGCAAACAGCGTGAGCGAAAAATTGAACAGCCCGGCCGTGAGCACGCGGCGGATGGTCATGATGTAGATCGGTCGTTCGGCAGCCGCGGGTTCGCCTTCGGCGGGCACCTCCATCGTTCCCGGCGCGGCATCGCGACCTGCCGCCCGGGCCTGCGCGCGATGAGCGCGAATCGCCTCGCGCAGGGCATTGGCCTCGTCCAGCCCGATCGCATCGAGCAGGCCATCATCCTTCACGATATTGCCCTGCCCGCCCGTTTCCAGCTTCACCCTGGCAATGCCGAGCAGGCGGGCGACCGGCCCCTGCTCGATCCCCACATCCTGAATGCGGCCATAAGGAATGACAACATGGCTGCGCGAGAGCACACCGCTATCGATGCGGATATCTTCTGCACCCAGGCTGTAGGTGAAGCGCAGCCAGCCGATCCAATCGAACAGCAGGCTGACCAGCAGCAGCGCAGCCGCAATCAGCACCGCCGTCTGCCAGCTGTTGAAGATGCCCAGCGCCAGAAGCGCAGGCGCGCCGTTGACAGCGCGCGGCCCGATCTTGCCCAGCGCCAGCAGCAGCGTGGCGGGGTGCAGCCGCTGCGGCAGGCTTGCCGCATCCTGGGCGGCGTTGGCGGCGGGCATCGTGGCGCTATCCTCAGCCATGCTGCCTCAGCCGAAATCGGACCGTATTTCGGCGCGGATGCGATCGCGCATCGCTTCTGCCGTGGCCGGCGAAAGGCCCGGCAGGCTGACTGTGCTGTTGTAATTGCCCGCCGTGTGCACCGTCAGCGTGGCGAGGCCCAGCATCCGCTCCACCGGGCCACGCCCGACATCGATATGCTGCACGCGCACAAAGGGCACGATGGTATCGATGTGCCACATGAAGCCATGCGCCACCCGCAGCTGATCGGCGCCGAGAGCATAGCCCCAGCTGGCCAGCCGCCGGCCAGGCACACGCCAGATGAGGAGCGCGCTCACGAGCAAGGCGGTGATCAGCAACAGCGGCACGCCCCCGGTCCATGTGCGCAACAGCAGAAAATCCAGCGCCCCGGCCCCGATCACGGGCACGGCACAGCTGATCGCAAGCGCAATCCGCACCGCATCGGCATAGGCCGGCTCCAGCGGCGTGAGGCGATCATCACGGGGATCAACAGGGGGCACGGCTTCGGCAGCGTCGGGTTGCCCGGCATCGCGCATGATTTCGGCAGACATGCCATGTGCATTAGCGCGGGGCGAGGCCCGCTGTCATCTGAATTTGCCGGCGTCGATGATCGATGCCGCCCCTGGCCGGCCCGTCAGCCGATGCGATGTTCGCCGCGCACCCAGCGCACGGTGCCGCTGGAGGCGCGCATCACCACGCTGTCTGTCGTCATGCGGCCGTTGCGCAGAAATTTGACGCCGCGCAGCATCGATCCATCGGTGACGCCCGATGCCGCAAAGATCACATCGCCCTTGGCCAGCTCTTCAAGCGCATAGATGCGATCAAGATCGGCAATGCCCCAGCGGCGGGCGCGGGCACGCTCATCATCATTGCGAAACAGGAGCCGCCCCTCAAACTGCCCGCCGACACAGCGCAGCGCAGCGGCTGCGAGCACACCTTCGGGCGCGCCGCCCGTGCCCATGTAGAGATCGACGTTGGTTTCCTCATTGGTGGTCGCAATCACGCCCGCCACATCGCCATCGGGGATCAGCACGATGCCGCAGCCAAGCGCGCGCAGCTCCGCAATCAGGCCCTCGTGGCGGGGCCGATCCAGCACGCAGATGCGAATCTGATCGGGCGACACGCCCTTGGCCGCCGCCACCGCCTGCACATTTTCCGTTGCGCTTTTCGCCAGCGAAATCACGCCCGCCGGATAGCCGGGGCCAACCGCAATCTTTTCCATGTAGACATCCGGCGCGTTGAGCAGATTGCCCTCCTCGGCAATGGCCAGCACCGCGAGCGCATTGGGGCCCGCCTTGGCCGTGATCGTGGTCCCCTCCAGCGGATCGAGCGCAATATCGATTTTCGGCCCCTTGCCTGGCGCATTGCCCACTTTTTCGCCGATATAGAGCATGGGGGCTTCATCCCGCTCGCCTTCGCCGATCACCACCGTGCCATCCATGTACAGCGTGTTGAGGGCAGCGCGCATGGCTTCGACAGCAGCTGCATCGGCTGCCTTTTCATCACCCCGGCCAATCTGCCCGGCGGCAGCAATCGCTGCCTTTTCGGTGACCCGGACCATTTCGAGCACCAGCACCCGATCCAGATGCGCCGATTGCGCTGGCCGTTCAACATCAGACATGGCTGCTCCTCAATCCTCCAGCAGGGGCATGACCAGCGGTGCCCCCGAAATATGGCCCGATGATGCAAGCCGCGCCTGCAAATCGGCAATCGCTCCGCTGTGGCAGCGATGTGTGACAATCGCCAGAAACACATGGCCATCGGGCGTATGCCCGCTTTGCGAGACGGATTCGATGGAAATGCCTGCATCGCGCATTGCCGCAGTGACCTCTGCCAGCACGCCCAGCTGATCGCGCACGGCAAAGCGGACATAAGTGCGCTCTTCCATTGCGTCCATTGCAGCAGGCGCGGCCGGGCTGAGTGCATCGACCGGCATCGCAAAGGCCGGGCCATATTCATCGCGCGCAACATCAATCAGATCGGCGACCACGGCAGAGGCCGTGGGGCCGGCACCCGCGCCTGCGCCCTGAAACAGCAGACGGCCGACGAAATTGCCTTCGGCCACCACGGCGTTGGTCGGCCCCATCACATGCGCCAGCGGGTGGCTGATGGGCACCAGCATCGGCGATACGCGCTGCATCAGGCCTTCAGGCCCATGGGCGGCCATGCCGACAAGGCGCACCCGAAAGCCGAGATCGGCCGCCTCGGCAATATCCTGCGGCAGGATGTGGCGGATGCCCGCCACCTGCACCTGCGCGAAATCCAGGCTGCTGCCAAAGGCAATGGCCGCAAGGATCGAAAGCTTGTGCGCGGCATCGATGCCATCAATGTCGGTTGACGGATCGGCTTCGGCAAAGCCTTGGTCCTGCGCGGCCTTCAGCACATCGGCAAAGGCCCGTCCCTCTGCCTCCATGGTGGACAGGATATAGTTGCAGGTGCCGTTCAATATGCCGCACACACGGCTGATATGATTGGCGGCAGCGCCTTCGCGCAGGCCCTTGATCACGGGGATGCCGCCCGCCACAGCCGCCTCGAATTTGAGGGGTGTGCCCTGGGCTTCGGCCTGGCGCGCCAGATCGAGCCCGTGATGCGCGATCATGGCCTTGTTGGCCGTGATGAAGGCTTTGCCGCGCTTCAGCGTATTGCGGGCGAGCGTCAGCGCCGGGCCGTCCGCGCCGCCGATCAGCTCCACTACGGCATCGACATCGTCGCGTTCGGCCAGATCGTCCATATCGTCATCCCAGCGATAGGCCGACAGATCAATGCCGCGATCCTTGGCCCGATCGCGCGCGGAAACGACCACCACCTCGATCGGGCGGCCGGCGCGCCGGGCAATCAGATCACGATTTGCAGCCAGCAGCGCCAGCACGCCGCTGCCCACCGTGCCCAGCCCGGCGACTGCCAGCCGCAGGGGCGGCAGCGCGGGGGCATTGGCAGGCGCACCGGCATCGGGCCGGGCGACAAAGTGCGAGCCATGATCCATGGCGGCCGCTCTAGGCACAGTTTTTCCCATTGGCAACGCCGGGGATCGCCACAAAAGCGCTTTGGCTGTGGGCAATCTGATGTATTGAGGCCAAATGTCTGCCCCAGAGACGATGCCCGCACCCATGGCGGCGACCCATTTTTCGCAGCACCGGCCTGTGGCCTTGCTCTATGTGCCTGCAAGCAAACCCCGCGCCATCGCAAAGGCAGCCGGGCTGGCAGCGGACGCCATCATCCTCGATCTCGAAGACGCGGTGGGGCCAGGCGACAAGGATACAGCCCGCGCTGCCGCCGCTGCTGCCATTGCAAGCGGCCAGTTTTCAACCGATCTTCTGATCGTGCGCATCAACGCCGCCGGCACGCCATGGCATGCGGACGATATCGCCGCGCTCGGGGCACGGCGCCCTTTTGCGCTGCAGCTGCCCAAGGTGGAAGATGCAGCGGCCGTTGAGGCCGTCCATGCGGCGACCGGGCTGCCGCTGCTCGCCATGATTGAGACCGCACGTGGCGTGCTGGCGGCGCGCAGCATCGCCGCCCACCCCGCTGTGCTGGCGCTGGTTGCTGGCGGGAACGATCTTGCCCTCGACCTGGGCGTGGCGGATGCTGCGGACCGCGCGGCCATGAGCCTGTCGCTCCAGATGATGCTGCTGGCCGCCCGTGCCGAAGGCAAGCTCGCTTATGATGGCGTCTGGTCCGCGCTGGACGATGCGGCAGGCTTTGCTGCCGACTGTGCGGCCGGGCGACGATTGGGGCTGGATGGCAAGACATTGATCCACCCTGATCAGATCGGCCCGTGCCACGCTGCCTGGGCGCCCGATGCGGCCGCCCTCGAAGACGCCGAGGCGTTGATCGCTGCGGCGCGCACAAGCGCAGACCAGGGCGCAGTGCGCTTTCGCGGGCGCATGGTGGAGGCGCTTCACGTTGTTGCAGCGGAGCGACTGGTGGCCCGCGCTGCGCAGCTGGCGGGCAAGGATCCCATGCGATGAAACGGAAGCTATGGGCCATGATCGGCGCACTCGCCCTGCTCACGCTGGCGGCGGACCAGCCAATCGCGAGCGCCCGTCCGGCGCCGGGCGATGTTGGCAGCACGGCGGGCGGCAAAGCGGGCAGGGCCGTGAGCGAGGCCGAGCTGCGCGCGCACATCGCGATCCTTGCCAGCGATGAATTTGGCGGGCGTGAACCGGGTACATCGGGCGAGGACAAGACCATCGGCTATCTGGCCGAGCAGTGGGAGCGCGCCGGGCTGAAACCGCTGGGCAACAGTGCCGCCACCGGCATCGACGCCTGGTTCCAGCCAGTGGCGCTCGAAAGCCGCAGCCCGGCAAAGGCCGAGATCAGACTGCGCCGGAGTGATGCCGCAACAGGCAGTGCCAAAGCTGCCAGCGGGGGGAATGGTGGCGGGGCCAGCAGGGGTGCGGGCGCGCTGATCCTCCCGCCCGGCCAGATCGCGGTGCGCAGCAGCAGCGCTTCGGCAGAGCTGACCGAGGCCCCGGTGCTGTTTGTGCCGGGCGTGGCCCTGGGCGAAACGCTGCCGCCGCCCGATGTGAAGGGCGCGCTTGTGCTGCTGCTGATCAGCGATCCGCGCAGCGGCGCGACGCCAGACAATTTCCGCGCGCGGCGCGCGGCGCTGTTTGAGGGCGGGGCGGCGGCCGTGCTCGGCATCGTTGGCGCAGATTTGCCCTGGCCAGACGCGCAGCGCAGCTTTGCCAGCCCCAGCCTGGGCCTGGCGGCCCTGCAGCCGAACCAGCAGGCGAATCCGGGAACGGCATCCGGGGCCGGCGCCGCTGCCGCCGAGCCGGGCCGCATTGACGGCGTCATCAGCCTTGACGCTGCAGACCAGATTTTCCAGCTGAGCGGCGTGGACCTGACCCGCGTCGCTGCCACGGGCAACGGCGCACCGCCACAGCCGGTCGCCCTGAACCTTGCGGCATCCGGGCGAGTGGAGCAGGTGGTCCGCCGCTTCACCAGCCATAATGTGGTGGGCTATGTGCCTGCCGCCCGGCCGACGCGCGAAAGCGTGCTGATGCTGGGCCATTGGGACCATCTGGGCGAATGCGGGGTGGCAGGCGCCGACGATCGCATCTGCAACGGCGCAGTCGACAATGCGAGCGGCCTTGCCATCATGACGGCCGTGGCAAAGCGCGTGGCAGCTGGCCCGCCGCCGGATCGCAACATCATCTTTCTGGCGACCACGGCCGAAGAACGCGGGCTTTTGGGCGCACGCGCCTTCATGGCCGGGGGGCTGACGCTGCCGCATGACGGCATCGTTGCGGCCTTCAACGTCGATTCCACCGCCATCGCGCCGCGCGGGCTGCCCGTCGCCATCATCGGGCGGGGCAGCAGCCTGCTCAACAATCCGGCGCTGATCCGCAGCATCGATGCCGTGGCGCGGAAGCTGGGGCGACGCATCGACCGCGATACGGATGCTAATGTGATGATTCAGCGGCAGGATGGCTGGGCGCTGCTTTCGCGCGGCGTGCCGACGGTGATGGTGAGCGGGTCCTTTTCCGACATGCGCCTGCTGGAGGCCTATCTTGCCGGCACATATCACGGCCCGGATGACGAGCTGACCGATGCCTTGCCGCTGGGCGGCGCGGCCGAAGATGCTGATCTGCATGTGGCGCTGCTGCGCCATTTTGCAAGCCGCAAGCAGTGGCCCGCAAAGGCGCGCGGCGCAAAAGCGCAATCCACGCTCGCCAGCGCGGAGAAAGGCCGTTAAGGGCAGCGCGAATATCACCCCTCACGCTGATTCGACAAAGGAAAGCCCCGCGTGCCAGACCAGGATATTCACCCGCTGCATGACGCATCCCGCACCCGGCCCGAGATCCGGCTGGCGC
Organism: uncultured Sphingomonadaceae bacterium; assembly: GCA_964523215.1. GTDB lineage: Bacteria > Pseudomonadota > Alphaproteobacteria > Sphingomonadales > Sphingomonadaceae > CAZFYJ01. The sequence goes on from CAZFYJ010000027.1 coordinate 12,763, forward strand.
TGACCTTTGATGATGTGCTGCTGGAACCCGGGGCATCGGATATCCTGCCCAGCATGGCGCAGGTGGCAACCCAGCTGACCCGCGGCATTGCCCTCAACATCCCGATCATTTCATCCGCCATGGATACAGTGACCGAGGCCGACATGGCCATCCTGATGGCGCAGCTGGGCGGGCTTGGCGTGCTCCACCGCAATCTTTCGATCGAAGAGCAGGTGGCCGCCGTGCGGCGCGTGAAGCGCTATGAATCCGGGATGGTGACCGATCCGATCAGCATAGCGCCCGATGCGACACTCGCCGAGGCGCGCGATCTGATGGCGCAGCACCAGTTTTCGGGCGTTCCGGTGGTGGAGGCCAATGGCACGCTGGTGGGCATTCTCACCAATCGCGACGTGCGCTTTGCCGACGATCCGGCACAGCCCGTGCGCGAGCTGATGACGGCGGACAACCTGGCCACCGTGAAGCCGGGCGTGGGCCAGGACGAGGCCCGGCGCATCCTCCATGCCCGGCGCATCGAAAAGCTGCTGGTGGTGGATGATGCCTATCGCTGCATCGGCCTGATGACCGTGAAGGACATCGAAAAGGCCGTGAGCTATCCCGATGCGACCAAGGATGAGGCCGGCCGCCTGCGCGTGGCGGCCGCCAGCACCGTGGGCGAGCAGGGGCTGGAGCGCACGGCCGCGCTGATCGCGGCGGGCTGCGATGTGATCGTGATCGATACCGCGCATGGCCACAGCCGCATGGTGGCAGACAGCGTGGCCGAGGTGAAGCGCCGCTGGCCCGATGTGCAGCTGATTGCGGGCAATGTTGCAACCGCAGCGGCCACGCGGGCGCTGCTCGACGCCGGTGCCGACGGCGTGAAGGTTGGGATCGGGCCGGGCTCCATCTGCACCACGCGGGTGGTGGCCGGGGTCGGCGTGCCCCAGCTGACTGCCGTGATGGACTGCGCGGACGAGGCGGCGAAATCCGGCATTCCGGTGATCGCGGATGGCGGCCTGCGCACCTCTGGCGATATCGCCAAGGCGCTGGCAGCGGGCGCGTCCAGCGTGATGGTCGGATCGCTGCTGGCCGGCACGGCCGAAGCGCCGGGCGAAACCTTTCTCTATCAGGGGCGCGCCTATAAAAGCTATCGCGGCATGGGCAGCGTGGGGGCCATGGCCCGCGGCTCGGCCGATCGCTATTTCCAGCAGGATATCAAGGATCAGCTCAAGCTGGTGCCCGAGGGCATCGAAGGCCAGGTGCCGTTCAAGGGCCCTGCGCGTGATGTGATCCACCAGCTGGTCGGCGGGGTGAAGGCGGCGATGGGCTATACCGGTGCGGCCACACTGGCTGCGCTGCGCGCGCGTGCCCGCTTTGTGCGAATCACCAATGCGGGGTTGCGCGAAAGCCATGTGCATGATGTGACCATCACGCGCGAGGCCCCCAATTATCCGACACGTTAGGATCGGGACCTCTGGGCCCATGCCGCAGGATCGGTGCCAGACGGGCCACTGCCGCGCCACGGATCCTGTGACGCTGGCGTCGGCAACGGTCCGCAGGAACGGCGCGCCGTGACGCCTGCCGCGCGGGTGCAGTCCGCGATCGAGCTGCTCGATGCCATCATCATCGCGGCGCGCGATGGCGGGGCTGCGGCCGATACGCTTGCCGCCCGCTTTTTCAGGGAGCGCCGCTATGCCGGATCAAAGGACCGGCGGGCAATTCGCGATCTGGCGTGGCAGGCAATCCGCCGCTGCGCCGATCGCCCCGAGAGCGGACGCGCCGCGCTGCTGAGGCTTGCAGCAGACGATCCCCCGCTTGCCCGCCTGTTTGATGGCAGTGCGCATGGCCCAGCCCCGATTGATCCAGGGCGCGACCGGCCGGCATCGGCAGGCATTGTGCCGGGCTGGATCGCGCCGCTGCTGGTTGCGCCGCTGCTGGGTGACGAAACGGCGCAGGCAGCGCTCCTCTCGCGCGCGCCGCTGGATCTGCGGGTCAACCGAATCAGGAGCGATCCGGCCGCTGTGCATGCCCATTTTCCTCAGGCCATGGCCGACCCAGCCTTTCGCGATCTGCTGCGCCTGCCAACGGGCGAGGAGGTGGAGGAGAGCGCTGCCTGGCGCGCCGGGCTGATCGATATTCAGGATGCCGGAAGCCAGCATATCGCCGCCCTGTGCGCCCCCGCGCCCGGTGCGTTGGTGGTTGATCTCTGTGCCGGTGCCGGGGGCAAGGCGCTGGCGCTGGCGGCGGCCATGGGCAATCGCGGCCGGATTGTCGCCTGCGACATCAGCCGGGACCGGCTGGCGGCACTCGCCCCGCGGGCCGCGCGGCTGGGCGC
>CAZFYJ010000028.1:0-9003 GCA_964523215.1 uncultured Sphingomonadaceae bacterium
GGGAAGGCGCGCGCGGCATGGAGTACAATGCCTGGGCCGATCCGCGTAATCCGCCGGAGCATGAAGTCATCCTGGTGTTCACGCGGATGCTGGCCGGGCCGATGGACTATACCCCCGGCATTCTCAGCCTCCAGGGCAAGGGCGCGCCCATCCCCAGCACGCTTGCCCGCCAGCTTGCGCTCTATGTGGTGCTCTATTCGCCGATCCAGATGGCAGCGGACTTGCCCGAACATTATGAGGCCAATATGAAGCCGTTCCAGTTCATCAAGGATGTGGCCGTGGATTGGGATGACAGCCGGGTGCTGAGCGCCGAGATGGGCGATCACGTCGTGATTGCCCGCAAGGAGCGCGGCAAGGATCTGTGGTTCCTTGGCGGCATCAGTGACGAGCAGCCGCGCAAGACCAGCGTCTCGCTCGATTTTCTTGATCCCGCCAAGCGGTATCGCGCCGAAATCTACCGCGACGGGCCGGATGCCCATTATGTCACCAATCCGCGCCCGATCATCATCGAGACGCGCAACGTCACTGCCGCAGACAGGATGGAAATCGCACTTGCAGCAGGCGGCGGCATGGCCGTGCGCTTCGTGCCGCTTTGATGGGCGTGCGCTGCGGATGACGAACGCTGTGCAGACTGCGCTTCCATCCCGTCTGGTCGCAGCCGATATTGGCGGCACCAATGCCCGTTTTGCGCTGGCGCAGATTGCCGCAGATGGCGCGATCCGGCTGGAAGAGCCGCGTGTCTATGCCGCGCGTGATCATGCCAATCTGGCCTCTGCCTGGGCGCAGTTCGCCGCCGATATGGGGCATGATCTGCCCCGCGCTGCCGCCTTTGGCCTGCCCTGCCCGATCGAGGGCGATGTGCTGCGCTTTGCCAACAACCCATGGCTGATCAGCCGGGCGACGTTGAAAGAGGAACTGGGGCTGGATGCCGTTGCCCTGATCAACGATTTCGGGGCCATGGCCTTTGCTGTCGATCGACTGGGACCAGAGCATATGGTGCATCTGGCGGGGCCGGATGAGCCGCTGCCGCTGGCCGGGCCGGTCACGGTGCTTGGGCCGGGCACCGGGCTTGGCATTGCGCTCCTCGTTCGCGGCGCGCAGCCGATGGTGATCGAAACCGAAGGATCGCATCAGGATTTTGCGCCGCTGGATCCGCTGGAAGACAGGATATTGGCCGATATGCGGGCGAAATATGTTCGTGTCTCGGCCGAACGGCTGGTCTCCGGGCCGGGCCTTGCCGCCGTGCACGAGGCGCTGGCCCGCTATGCCGGCCAGGCCTTTCAGCCCATGCGTGATGCCGATCTGTGGGCGCTGGCGCTTTCGGGCGAGGATCGCGCCGCCAGCGCGGCACTCGACCGGCTGTGCATGATGTTCGGTGCGGTTGCAGGCGATGCTGCGCTTGCGCATGGCGCCATGGGCGTCGCGGTTACGGGCGGGCTCGCCAATCGTGCTGCCGATCATCTGCGCCGTTCGGGCTTTCACGCCCGCTTTACGGCCAAGGGGCGCTTTGCCACGCGCATGGGCAAAATCCCCATCCGTCTGGTCACGCATCCCTACCCAGGGCTTTATGGCGCGGCGGCAAGCTTTGCGCACCGGCTTGAGCCGTGATGGGTGCCACGCAGGGATTTGCAATTTCCTCTTCAGCCTGCCATTCTTTGCAGCATTGATATGGCTCCAAGGGGTTAGGGGCCTTGCACTGTTCCCCCCGGTCGGGCCGGGAGGGTGCGGGCAGAACAGGGGAAGAGCGATGAACAAGGGCATGTTTCGTGCGGCGGTGGCGGCGTGTATCGCGCTCGGCCTGTCGCTGGGTTTCGTTGAATCGCCGGCGCTGGCGCAGGCCAAAAAGGCGCCGGCAAAGCCCGCAGCGCCAGAGCCGCAGGCACAGCCAATGCCGAAAATCTTCGTTGCAGCCACCGCAGGCATCAGCATCGTGCGCGAGCTGCTCATCCCGTCCGAGGAGGGGAGCTATCCTGTGCTCAGCTATGATCGCGAGATTTTGGCCGAAGATCCCAATTATCGCGGGGCCGACATTTTTGCGTGGAGCAATGCCAATACCGATCAGCCTCTGATGCAATCGGACATGGAAGCGATGTTTGCCGATGCGGCCGCACAGGGGGCGAAGACGATTTTCCTGATCGGCACCGATCTGACCCAGGTTGATCTGTTCTATCGCAAGGCCGCACAGCGGGGCGTTTCGATGACGGTGCAGTCCGATCCCGGCAATGATCCTGCCTATCAGGCGCTGCGTGCGCAGGCGCAAGACCTCGAAAATCAGCTGCGCACTGCGGAAAGCAACATGCGGATGGCGGATCAGCAGCGCGATGCGGCTGCGCAGGCGGCATCGCAGCAGGCGGCAGCGGGCGGCAATCCCTGGTCGGCGCTGGGTGGCCTCGTCGGCGCGGTCGCCAATGATTATGGCTATGGCAATTATTACCGGCAGGCGCAGAGCCTGCGCTCGCAGCTGTCGTCGGTCGCGTCGCAGATGCGGCGGCTGGAAGCGCCCAAGGCAGCGACTTATTACACGGCCGATGTGGAGCGTGCGCATTTCTTTGATGCAGAGCTGGGCATTTATGCCTGTGTCGTTGTGTCGCGGCGCTGTGCCTATGTTTCCCGCACGGTTGCCCTGACGGCCGAAAGCAAGGGCCCGGTGGCGAGTTTCAAGGGTGAACCAACCTATGAGAATGATCCGGGCCTTGCCCCCTGGACCCAGTTTGACAAGGATGTCGCCAGCAAATCAGCCTTCGGCTTCACCTTGGCCCAGCTCAATGGTGCGGCCGATGGCCTGCTGCTGGATATTCCGCTCAGCGGCCTTGCCCAGCGGATCCGGCAGGATCGTGCGGCCTTTTTCGATCGGGTGAAGCTGCGCAATGCAGCGCTGGCAGAGCCGCACGCCGCGGCGATTGCAACCTTGCTGCCCATTGCCAATCAGCTCGATGGCAGAAATTATCGCGGGCGCAAGTTTCTCGGCATCTTCGAGGCGGAGCATGTGAAAAACGCAGCAGCTGCCGCGCAGCAGGAAGCCGCCGAAGCCAAGCGCAAGGCCAGCCTCCAGGGGCTATAGCGCGGCTTCGTCGTGAGATGGGGCCGGATCAGCGGCGGCGGCTGATTTTCGCTCGATATGTTAGCACGGCCTCGCCATTGGCCGGCACGCGCACGAACCACACATCCTGGCCATCCTTGCGGCGCAGCTTGGCGGAAAGCTGGCTGATCTCGATATTGGGGTTCGTGTAAACCGCCCATTCGACATCAACGGGCGTGCGCTTGGCATTGCTGATGCGCACTTCCCAGCGGCCGCCCGCGCCGCCGGGCTTCATGGCCTCGCGCGCGATCATGCTGTTGCCATCGAGAAAGCGCTGGCTGTAGCGCACCGCAGTGGAGCGCTGGACACCCACTTCGACCTCTTCCTTTACGGCATGATCGCGCAGCGTGTCATTCCCGGCCAGCAGCACCCGCGCGCCATTGGCCTCATAAACGGCCAGGCCGCCGGAAGGCAGGGGAATGCCCAGCCCGTCCTTGTCCTCATTCTTCATCCGCAGGATCAGCGGCATGCTGCCCTCGCTCGCCTGCCCCGCAGTGGCCCCGGATTCATAGACGCGCCGGAATTGCACGCCCGGCTTTTGCAGCAGGGCCACCTGCTTTTGCCCATTGGCGGCAATGGTGACGCGCATCGGCACGCGATACAGCTTCAGATCGCCCAGATCCTCCTGCCGGGCAACGCGGCTGGCGGTGACGACGATTGGGGAGGCAGATTCCATCATGGCTGCGGGTGCGGGCGGGGGCGCCATCACCATGCTGCGCATCGCCATATCGGCGCCCGGTTCATAACGTTGCACGATCTGGGGCAGGCCCGCCTTGCCGCTGCCCAGCGGATAGCAGCTCAGGTTCAGCGCCGGCGATGGCGCGTCGCCCACCAGTTCGTCATAATTGCTCTGCTTGTTCAGCGTGCCGGCGATGGCGAGCAGCTGGGCATCCTTGAAGCTTGCATCATTGCTGTTGGCCAGGGTCAGCCAGGCGAAGAGATTGAGGCTGTTGCCATCGGGATTGATGGTGGCGACATAATTGGCGGCCCAGTCAAACCCGGTTGCGAGATAAGTGAGCGTCACCTTTGCGGTCACCGCCTGTGTGCTTGTTGTGTCCACGCTCAGCGTCGGCGTGGCCGAAAGCCCGGAAGGAATGGCATCGAAGCGCAGCCCTTCGGGCAGGCCGGAGCAGCGCAGCGCCTCATATCCGTCCGCTGTCTGGAATATGACGCGCCCCTGCGGCCCGGTGCGAATGACGGCGCTTTCCTCGCTCACCTTGCCGGTTGCCGGGTTGGTGCGGCGGATGGTGACGCGATTGCCCAATGTGCCATCGACCAGCGCTGCGGGCGACAATATGGCTGCGTCCCGGTTTTTCTGCGCCACGCCGCCCGGCAGCCCGGTCACCACGGCACTGACGGCGATGATGCCATCGGCCACGCCTTCGAAACGGATCGTGCTGGCGCCGGCGGGCAGGCTGATCGTGCGGGTTTCGCTGATCAGCGCAAAGCCCTGCAAATATCCCAGATTGATGCCGCCGCCGCTGCCCCGCGCCGGATCGCGATAGATGGAGACGTTGACATTGCCCGGCCCGGCATCGGGGCCGGGAGAGGTGACGATGCTCTGCGCCAGCACAGGTGCTGCCCCCGCCAGTGCGGCGCAGATCAGGATGCTGCTGTGGATCAGGCGGCGCATTGCACTCTTCCCGGCGGCATCCCCTCTCAATAGCGCGTTTCAAAAGTGGCGGTCACGGTCACTTCGCCATTGGCGGGCACGGCCACATCCCATTGCAGGCCATTGCTGTCGAGCCGCTTGCTCTTCAGGCTTTCGCTCACAATGCGCGTGTCGGACCAATACCAGTCCAGCCCCAGCTGCTGCAGCTCCACCGTCACCGGCGTCGGCTTGGCGTTGCTCACCACATAGGTCATGGTCGAGCGCCAGCGGGTGGCCGACAGGCGTTCGCGCTTGTCCACCGTGGTTTTCACTTTCACGTCAAAAGCCTCGCCGGTCGCGAGCGCGATCTGCGATCCCATGGGCGTATGGCCGATGCTGTTTTCGCCAATGAACTGGGCATCGCCGCGCGCATCCTTCATGTAGAAGCGCACGGTTCCCGCAGGCAGCGCATCGCCAAGGCCACCTGTCTTGCTGGATGAAAAGGCAAGCACGGAAGAAACGCTGTCCGGCTCCGGGATGCTGGCCAGCCAGTTGACGGCATAGCGATAGGCCTTGCGCGCGGGCACGCCCTGCACATCGAGAAAGCTCACCTGCTTGGTCTGCGCATTGGCGATCGTGGTGCGTTCCTTGATGGGATAGAGATAATAATCGCCCAGCGTTTCGCGATCCGCCGATTCCGTGCCGGCGCGCACCAGGCCGCCCACCGGAACCGGCTCGGCATAACCGCCGCGGCGATAGCCCCCGCGACCATAGCCCCCGCCCTGATTGGGCGTGCCGGCCACCAGCAATGTGCGCGCGGCGCGAAATGTGGTGCCGGTGTTGTTGGTCAGCGTCACCCAGCCTTGCACATCGATGCTGCCTGCCTTTTCATCGAACAGCGCGACATAATCGGCATTCCAGCCCAGCCCGTTGGTGAGATAGGCCAGCCGTGCCGGGCGGGTGCCGCTGCGCGCTGAATCCACGGTGATCGACAAGGTGGGCTTGGCGCGCAGATTCTCGGGGATCTTGTCGAAAATCACCCGAACGGGCAGGCCATCGTCGCGCAATATCTCGATGCGTTCGCCAATCTGCACCACCACCCCGCCATTCACGGCCAGAACTTTGGCCCGCTCCCGCGTTTCGCTGCCGCTTGCGGGGTTGGTGCGGATCAGCGTCACGGTTTCGCCCACGGCCTTGGTCATCAATGCATTGGGCGAGAGCAGATCATAATCGAAATTCTGCTCGACGATGCTCGTCCCGGCGGCATTGAACGACACTGTCTGCGGCTGGATCTGCGCTGAAACATCGGGAAATTCGATGCGCGAAATGCCATCGCCGATATTGAGCTGGCGCACGTCTTCGATCAGCGATTGCCCGCCATTATAGATGGTGACGGCAATATCGCCCTGCGCGCTGCCACCCTGCTGGGCAAATGCCGCGAGCGACAGCGATAGCGCGCCGAAGCCAGCCCCTGCGGCCACGGCCGCCTTGCCGAAAAATGATCTGCGCATCATGCCCCTCCCGATTGGTTCATCATGCCGCAAGACCTGATCCTGCCGCGCTGAACCCGCTGTGAATGAGGCAAACTTATCGCGCTGCCGGATTTTTTCCAGCCCGAATAATGCGCAGGGTCGGGGCCTCAGGCTTCCGGTGCGGGTTCGGCGACGCGGGGACGGCGGGCGCGCGGCTTGCGCGGCGCTGCGCCTGCATCGTTGCCAGAAACCGGGCCGCCATCCGGGCCAGCATCTGCGCCTGCGCTGCCATCACCTGCGCCGATGGCGGGGGGCAATATGCTCGCGTCGAGCGCAAGGCCGTCTTCGCCCTCGTCAGCTGCTTCCTGCTGGCGGGGTCTGCGCCCGGCCGGGCCGCCATTCGGGCGTGCGCTGCGCCCCCGTTCATCTCTGGCCCGTTCATCTCTGGCCCGGTCATCGCGGCCATTGCCGCCGCGCTCCTGCCGCCGTTGTGCTGCACCATTGGCCGCGCCGCCATCGCGCCCGACGGCCTGCGCGCCGACACCATTGTCGGCATCGTCGTCACCATCGCCAAAGCCGTGGCCGTCCTCATCACCCAGATCGGCATCGACCATTTCGGGGTCGCTTCCATCGATCTGGCTGCCCTCGTCATGCCCATAGCGGGCGCGCTGCTGCGCCTGATAATCTTCCTGGCGGGCGCGATGTTCGCTCAGCACGCGGAAATAATGATCGGCAAATTGGTGATAATATTCGGTCATCACCCGATCACCCTGCAACTGCGCTTCCCGGGCCAGATTCTTGTATTTTTCCAGCAGCTGTGTGGCGTTGCCACGGGCCCGGCTGTCGATGCGGCTGTTGCCATCATTGCCCCGCAAGCCATTTTGGGGGCGATTGTTGCGTCCGCGCCTGCGTCCGCTCTGACGAATGTTCATGCGACGAAATTGTCCCTTGTTGCAAACGCCCGCTTCACGCAGGCGAATCACACCGGTTCAGGGGGCCAATTCAAGCTCAGCAGGGCTGATCCAAATCAGAAAATCCTTGAGGGGTGTGGGCAGCGGGGATGGTTTCCCGATCGCCGTCTGCCCCTGCGCCATAGCAGCATTTGGCGGCTTGCCAAACATTTTTTGTTGTGAAGCTGCGGCAGAATGAGGGATGCTGCCGATGAGCACAGACTCGCATGCACCGCTCTATTGAGGAAAGGATGGCCATGACGATACAAGCCTTGCTGGCCGGGCGCGAGGGCGCCATTATTTCGGCCGCGCCCGATGATCATGTGGCAGCCATTGTCGGTCTGCTGGTCGAAAAGCGGATCGGCGCTGTGCCTGTGGTCGAAGCGGGCGCCGTCATCGGCATTTTTTCGGAGCGCGATGTGATCCGTGCCCTTGCCGATCATGGCGAAGCGGCCCTGACGATGCCGGTCAGCGCGGTGATGACGGCTCCAGTGGTCACAGTCGAACGCAACAGCAGCGTGCTGGCGGCGCTCTCGCTGATGACGCGGCGGCGGTTCCGCCATTTGCCGGTGACTGAAGATGGGGCGATGGTCGGCTTTGTTTCGATCGGCGATCTGGTCAAATATCGCATCGACAATATCGAGCGCGAGGCCGCAGCATTGCGTGATTATATCACCATGTCCTGATCGCGCGGGCCGCAGTCCGGCTGATCCGGCCCCTCATCAGGCCCCGCCCAGCTTGTCCCGCAGCGCGGCCAGCGCGCCGAAAGCGCCTGCCTCTTCTTCGCGCAGCACGCCATGGGCGCGCAGATAGGCATCCGCCCCGGCGCTGCGCGGATAGGGATTGAGCGCCAGCGCGAGCGACTGGGCAATCGCTTCGCCAACATCGATCATGCCCGCTTCAATCAGAATCAGATCGCACGCATCGGCATCCAGCCCGCCCGCTTCTTCGGCTGCGGCGCCCGCTTCGGCTGCGGCAATGGTCTCTGCATCGGCAAAGATCAGGGCCAGCGGCTCCGACAAGGTTGCGCGCACCGGCTCTCCGCTCGCAACGCAGGCCTGGCTCAGCGCCGCGGTGAAGCGCCCGGCAAGCGCAATCTGTGCCCCCTCGATGGTCAGGCTGATCTCCGCTTCCAGCCGGTCGAGCGTCAGCAGATCAAAGCGCCGGGCCAGCGCGGAGCGCACCGCGGCATCGGCGGCGAGCGTCAGCGGGAAGGACATGCGGGCAATCTCCGCCACCCGGATCGGCACATGCCATTCCGGCGGGCGATCCGTGCGGGCGGGCGCCTTGGGGGTGCCGGCGGCCATGGCTCAGCCAGCGGTGGGGGCGGGCCATGCGCCCGTGATGATGCGCTGGGGCGCTATCGCCAGCAGCCCGGCATGCAGGCGAGAGAGATGGGTTGCGACATAGGCGGGGTCTGCATCCCCGTCCGCCTCGCCGCGCCACAAATTGCGCAACAATGCCTCTTCCAGCGCCCCCACCGGCGCATCCGGCGCCAGCGCATCGCGATAGGCGCCCAGCCTGCCGCCCATGGCAGACATGATGCGGCCGACCTGCTTGGCAATGCCGACATCACCAATGCCGATCTGGCGCAGCTGCTCATCCATGTCGGCAATGAACAATTCGGTCAGGAACACGCTGTCCTGCATATGCTCCGGGGCCTTTTCAAGGCGCAGCAATGCCATGGATACAACCGCGGCCAGCATGTCGAAGCGGCCGTCGAGCGTATCGGGCGCGCCGCCGCGCGCATACCAGTGGGGCGCACGTGCGGCCTGAATGCAATTATTATAGGCGGCACGCAGCGTTTCGCGAGGGTCCGTCTTGCTGCCGAACAGGCGGGAGAGGATGTTCACCATCACGCCCATCTAGGTGCGCGGCGGGCGGTTGGCAATCTGGCGTTCATACCGTATT
>CAZFYJ010000028.1:9103-15048 GCA_964523215.1 uncultured Sphingomonadaceae bacterium
GCTGGGCGGCCTGTCACAAGATGGCCTGCCATAAGATTGCTTGTGCGCGATCGTGCTTTTGCCCTACAGGCGAGGCATGAACGCCGGGCGATGCCATGGCACAGGCGGCCATGCGTCGCGTGATGACATTGTGATGTGCGGCGACAGAGTGATGCGGATGAAGGCATGATGGGAATGAAGACAGCGATGGCAAAATCACCGGCCCTCTTGCTTGCAACGCTGGCTGCGGCCGCCGGCCTTGGCGGTTGCGCAACGACGCCGGCACAGCAGGGCTATATCGCCGATGCAGCGCTGGTGGATGCGCTTGCGGTCGGGACGGACAACCGGGAATCGGTGGAACGGGCGCTGGGCCGTCCCACCTTTGTCGGCCAGTTCACGCCCAACACATGGTATTATTTCTCGCGCCAGACGCGCCAGCTGGCCTTTGCCAATCCGCGCGCGCGCAGCCAGCAGGTGGTGCAGGTGAAATTCGATCCGGCGGGCACCCTCATCGCCGTCAACAAGGCGGGCATGGAAGGCGTGGTCAGGATCAATCCCGACAATGACAAGACGCCGACCCTGGGCAGCAACCGCACCCTGATCGAGGATATCTTCGGCAATATCGGGGTGGCTGGGTCCGGCGCCGGCACATCGCCCGACGAATGATGCCGCGCCGCCGCGCCGGTGCTCGCCTGGCCCTGCCATGAAATTCGTTCAGGTCGATGCCTTTGCCCACCGCCCCTTTGCGGGCAATCAGGCCGTGGTCATGCAGCTCGATGGACATGCCGGTGCCGGCCCGGATGGCTGGCCCGATGATGCCCTGCTGCAGGCGATTGCCAACGAGCATCATGTTTCTGAAACGGCCTTCCTGATCAAGGCGGCGGATGATGCCGCAGATCATGAGCTGCGCTGGTTCACGCCCGCAGTCGAAGTGGCGCTGTGCGGCCATGCGACGCTTGCGGCCGGGCATGTCCTGCTGGGTGAGAGCGGGCAAGAGCGCATCCGCTTTCGCACCCGCAAGGCCGGGGTGCTGAGCGTGGCGCGCACAGGCAGGCCCGATGAGTATGCGCTCGAACTGCCGGGCTATCCTCCCGCTCCCAAAGACTGGCCGGCGCTCGCAGCGGCCATGGGCGGCCCGATCGGGCACACGCTGCGCCATGATGGCGGCTATGCCCTGCTCGTCTATCCCGATGCGGCAGATGTGGTGGCACTCGCGCCGGATATGGCCGCGCTCAAGGCCGAAGGCGATGTGCTCTACATTGCCACGGCACCCGGCAATGGCCCGCGCACGCGGCATCCAAGCGGCGCAGATGTGGTCAGCCGCGTCTTCGCCCCGGTGGCTGGCATTGACGAGGATTCCGCCACTGGCTCTGCCCATTGCGTGCTCGCCTGCTATTGGGCCGAACGGTTCGGCCGCGAGAGCTTTTCTGCCTATCAGGCCTCCGCCCGCGGTGCGCATATCGGCTGCACGGTGGCGGGCGATCGCGTCATCCTGACTGGCGGCTGCGTCACCACGCTTGAGGGCCGGATGCTGGTATAGAGAGGGCGCGGCCGGGCGCGGCCGAGCGGATCAGCTGGCTGCCAGCGTATCCTTCAGCCGCAACTTTTCCTTTTTCAGGAGCGCCAGCTTGTGACTGTCAGGGGCCGGTCGCCGCTCCTCCTCTGAAATCTGCGCTTCCAGGCTGGAATGGCGGAACATGAGGGCGGAACGGTGATTATCGGCCATAGACTACCTCCATCATATCAAACGCGGCACCGAGTCGAACCCGGCGCGCTGCAAAAGTAAATCATACAGCTTTCAAACTGTCTTCCCCTCTTTGCGCCGGAACGATAGGAAAGCATGGCACGATGAAAGGCGGGTGCGGCACAGCAATGCTAAGCGACGAGGAAATCGAGCGCAGGCTGGCCCTGCTGCGTGTCGAGCATCGCGATCTCGATCATGCGATCCATGTGCTGGGCGGCATGGCGCAGGTCGATCAGCTGCAGATGGCCCGCCTCAAAAAGCGCAAGCTGCGGCTGCGCGATGAAATTGCCTGGCTGGAGGATCAGCTGCTGCCGGATATCATTGCCTAGGGCGCCGATCCTAAGTTCCCAGCTCTTCAGCATTTTTCAACCATCCCGGGCTAACGCGGCATAGTGCCACCGATTGCGGGGCGCAGGCACGGCCCTGCCCCGCGATCGGCGGGTTTCGGATATGGGCGTGCCCTGGGGTTGGGATGGAGGCAAGGTGGCCGCGCAACAGGCACAGACACGCGACGATCAGAGCAGCAGCGATCAGCGGCTGATGCCCGATCTGCCGCAACGCGCCGGGCGCGATCTGCTGCATGCCCAGCTGGTCGAAAATGCGGGCGTGGCGCGTGCATCCGTGGCCGGAAATGCGGTCAATGCCGCGCTGTCCGCCCTGATTCTCAATCATTATGGGCAGTGGAGCAATGGCCCCGGCCTTGCGCTCGTGCTGCTGCTGATCGGGCTTTCCTATGTCCGGCTGACAATGGCAAAGCGCATCCTGGCGAGCAGCGCCGATGATCCTGCGCTGCCGGTCTATGCCCGCCGCGTCACCCTGAACGGCGCGGCTTTTGGCCTGTGCTGGGGAGCGATCAGCTGCATTTTCCTTGCCTCGGGCGTGCCACAGCTGGAGCTGTTTGGCGGCATAATCGGGGCGGGGATGATGAGCGCGGGGGCAGTCGCCTATCGCACGCGTCCGCGCGCTGCGCTCAGCTATGTGCTGTGCTGCGGTGGTGGTGGCCTGGTCGGGCTGGTGCTTGTTGGGCATCCGGCAGCGATGGCGGCCGTCGGCCTCTTATTGTGCTATATCGCGGTGCTGCGCGCGAACATCCATGCCAATGCCGGGCGTTTCGACGCGGCGCATCAGCGCGCGCAGGAGCTGGCGCAATCGGCCGAGACCATCCAGCTGCTGCTGAACGACGTGACCGAGCAGGGCAGCGACTGGCTGGTCGAGGTGGACCGCTTTGGCCGCATCCACAATGCATCGGCGGCGATGGAGCAGGCCACCGGGCGCACTGTGAGCGAGCTGGACGGGCTGCCTTTCAACCATCTGCTGGATGAAGGGCCGGCGCGCACCGCGCTCAAGCGCCTGTTTTCCGAAGGCGCGATGATCCAGCGCCACATCGTCAGCCTCACTGTCGCGGGCGAGACGCGCTGGTGGAGCATCAGCGCTCGCCCGGCGCGCAGCGGCTTTGTGCGCTATCGCGGCGTCATCACGGACATTACGGCACAGCGCAAGGCGGAAGAGCGGGTCAGCTTCCTGGCCCATTATGACGGCCTCACCAATCTGCCCAATCGCTTTTTGTTCAACGAAAGCCTCGAACATGCACTGGAGCGGGACCACGCGGCCTGCGCTGTGATGTATCTCGATCTCGATCATTTCAAACATATCAACGACAGCCTCGGCCATGCCGTGGGCGATGAGGTGCTGCAGGCGTGTGGCAAGCGGATCGAGGCGGTGCTGGGCCGCTATGATCTGGCAGCGCGGCTGGGCGGCGACGAGTTTGCGATCCTGGTCCCGGCGGGCCGTGTCGAGCTGGTCGATCAGCTTGCGCTCAATCTGGTGCGCGAGCTGTCACGCCCGATTGCGCTCAGCCATCATGATGTGGTTGTCGGCGCATCGATCGGCATTGCCTGCGCGCCGAAGGATGGCACCCGCGCCGATGTGCTGCTGCGCCGCGCCGATCTCGCGCTCTATGCAGCCAAGGCACAGGGCCGGGGCCGCGCCTTGCACTTTTCGGAAGAGATGGATGCCGCCGCCCAGGCGCGGCGCAGCATCGAGATGGATCTGCGCGGCGCGCTGAGCAAGGGCGAACTGTGCCTATACTATCAGCCGCTGGTCGATGTGCAGACCAAGCGGATCAGTGGTTATGAAGCGCTGGTGCGGTGGAACCATCCGGAGCGCGGGCTGGTGATGCCCGGCAGCTTCATCTCGATTGCCGAAGAAACCGGCATGATCATCAGCATTGGCGAATGGGTGATCCGTCAGGCGCTCGACGATGCCAGCCACTGGCCCGATGATGTTGCCATATCGATCAATCTTTCGCCCGCGCAGATGCGCAGCCCCAATTTGCTGGGCACGGTGGTGCAGGCGCTCGCCAAAAGCGGCATTGCTGCCTCGCGTGTGTGCCTTGAAATCACGGAATCGGTGCTGATGCAGGATAATGCCGCCAATATCGAAACGCTGCACAAGCTGCGCAGCTTTGGCGTGCATATTTCGCTCGATGATTTTGGCACGGGCTATAGCTCGCTCAATTATCTGCGCAGCTTTCCCTTCAGCAAAATCAAGATCGATCGCTGCTTCGTTTCAGAAGTCGATCAGCGCGAGGATTGCCGCGCCATTGTGCGCTCGGTCGTGGCACTGGCCGACAGCCTCGGCATGGCCACCATTGCCGAGGGCGTGGAACGCGAGACGCAGGCCGCGCTGCTCAGCAACGAGGGCTGCAGCGAGCTGCAAGGCTTTCTCTACAGCCAGGCGGTCAGCAGCGATGTGGTGGCGGATTATTATCGCACGCAGGCGGACAAGCGCGCTTCAGCCTAGACCGGTCTTGCGCGGCTTGCCCGGAGCAGGGCGCGTGGATGGAGCAGTGGCGCGCTGCGCCGGTTTCGGTCGCTTGGGTGCTGGTGCCGATGGCGTTTCCCCAGGCGCTTCCTTGCGATCCAGCAGCCATCGCGTCGCAACGGCTGCGAGCACGACGCCGCCAATCCCCGCAAGCTTCACGGGCAGCAACCGTTTCGACAGAAAGGATGTCGCCAGCCCGATGGCCATGGCCGGGATTGGCGAGGATGCACGCGCCGGGGCGCTGGCCTTGCCCGCCACTTTGCGCACGGCCTGCTTCGCCGCGATTTTGGCTATGGTTCCGATGAGCTGTTTGGCCATGATCACGCCCCTGTTGTCGTTGCGCCGGTCTGCGCCGGACCGATCATCATCTCTGGCCGGACGAGCGCATCAAAGGTCGCCGCATCCACCAGCCCTGATGCCAGCGCCGCTTCGCGCAACGTCATATTGTGCGCATGCGCCTGCTTTGCAATGGCGGCGGCTGCGTCATATCCGATGGCAGGTGCAAGGGCCGTCACCAGCATCAGCGAGCGATCGACCAGTTCGGCGATGCGCGCGCGGTTAGGCTCCAGCCCCTCGACGCAATTCTTGGCAAAGGTCTCCATGCCGATGCTGAGCAGCTCTATCGAGCGCAGCACATTGGCACCGATCAGCGGTTTGAAGACATTCAGTTCCAGATGCCCCTGCATCCCGCCCACGGTCACCGCCTGATGATTGCCGATGACCTGGGCGGCCACCATCGTCAGCATTTCGCACTGGGTGGGGTTCACCTTGCCGGGCATGATCGAGCTGCCGGGCTCATTTTCGGGAAGCTGCAGCTCGCCCAGGCCGGCGCGCGGGCCGGAGCCGAGCAGGCGGATGTCGTTGGCGATTTTGGTGAGCGACACTGCAAGGGTGTTCAAAATGCCCGAAACCTCGACCAGCGTGTCATGTGCGGCCAGCGCCTCGAACTTGTTGGGCGCGCTCACCCATGGCACGCCGCCGGTCAGAACGCTCAGTTCGCTGCAGACATCGGCACCAAAGCCCGGCGGCGCGTTCAGGCCAGTGCCCACAGCTGTCCCCCCCTGTGCCAGCCGTGACAATCTGGGCCAGACGGCGACAATCCGGTCGGCACTGTCGCCAAGCATGACGACATAGGCCGAAAATTCCTGCCCCAGCGTGAGCGGCGTGGCATCCTGCAAATGGGTGCGGCCAATCTTGACGATGTCATGCCACGCCTCGGCATGAACCGCCAGGGCGGCCCCCAGCATGCGCGTGGCCTTGAGCAGCCTGTCGCGCGCCGCCATCGCTATGGCGATATGCATCGCTGTCGGAAAGCTGTCATTCGACGACTGGCTCATATTGACATGATCGTTGGGATGCACCGGTGCTTTGCCGCCGCGCGTGCCGGTCAGTATTTCAT
>CAZFYJ010000029.1:0-9872 GCA_964523215.1 uncultured Sphingomonadaceae bacterium
GCCTATAGCTATACCAGGCTCAACAGCATCAAGCCCGCAATGATCGCCCAGGCGACCAAGGATGCGCGCAAATCCGCCCAGCAGTTCGCAACCGATTCTGGCACCAGTGTCGGCGGCATCAAATCGGCAACGCAGGGCTATTTCGAAGTCACGGCCCGTGATGGCGATGGCGGCGAGGGCGGCTGGGGCGTATCGGACACGCCGTACAAGAAGGTGCGCGTGGTGACGACCGTGGAATTTTATCTGGGATAAGGCGGACGCCTGCGCCGACGATCATTGTGCGACGAACGGCGCTAGCTGGGCCGTGCCATGTCCGGCGGTTCGGGCTGATAGCGACGCACATCGGCAATGAAGCCCGCCGGGATGGCAAGCGCCGCCCCGGTATCGAGTGCACGCAGCGCATAGACCAGCCACACATCGGTGAGCCGCTCCTCCCCGCGGAAAATCGCGACATGAAAGCTCATCGAGGTGCGGCCGATGCGGGCAATGCGTGTTGCAATTTCGATCACATCATCGAGCACGGCCGAGGCATGATAATCGAGCGCTGCATGCACGGCATAAATGTCGCCGCCATATTGATAAAAAAATGGCCCCGGCTGCCCTTCGCCCAGCGCGCGGAAATATTCGGTGATGCCGATATCCGCATAAGTCAGATAATGCGCATTGAAGACAATGGATTGCCCGTCAATCTCGCTGAAGCGCACACGTTCCTGGTGGACGCATGCAAAGGCGGATTTGGGGATGGCGGAACGTGGGCTGCCGGATGGCGGCGTTTCGACGCGGTTTTCGCTGTGCATGGCATGCCTGATAGGGGCGAACCCGCCTGGCCCGCAAGGGGCAAAGGGGAAAAGCCGCGCCAGCCGCTCCTGTTTCGCGCTGCTGTTTCGCGCTGCTGCCGCGCATTACCTCATTGTGGGGCCAGATTGCGCTGCAACGAGGCGACGCCCGCTTTCCCGGCCCCGCTGAGAAACGGCTGCAGCACGTCAAAACGGACCAGCACCGGCTCTTCGCACGGCTTCATCGCATGCGCCATCCACGGCGTGAAGATCAGCCCGGTGCGCTCCATCCCGATCGACCAGTTCGCTTCTTGCGCGGCTGCCTCGCGACAATCCTCGTTGTCTGCCTCTTTCGGCCAGCGCCGCATGATGACCGCGCGAAACTCTGCACTCAGCGGCTGCTGCCCATATTCCTTGCGGCCGAGCGCGCGCGGCGCAAGCCAGCTGAACAGATCGACCGCGCTGCCCTTGCGCAGATCATAGGCCAGCATCGTCTGCGATGAAAAGGGATGTGCCCCGCCGCAATAGCCGCCCACGCTGGCGCGTGCCGAAAGCCATTCGGGCGTGATGAACACCGGTTCAACCGCGACGCCATAATCACCCGGATTGCCCTGGGCGGAGAGCCCACCGCGCACGCAATCAAAGGCAGCATTGCGGCGCGGCGCAAGCGGCAGCAATGCGCGCAGAAGCGCATTGACCCGGCGTTGCTGCGGAGTGGCCGCCGCCAGCGCAAAGCCTTCGAGCGAGAGATCGAGATGGGCCCCGGCAATGGCCGTGAGCTTCACATAGGGCGCCCCGTTGATCGCTGCCGGCTCCTCGCGGACGACGATCCTGTCAAACAGCGGCCGGGCAAAGGCATCCGCACCGCAATCCGTCTCGCGGGAGAGGCGCGTCAGCTTGACCGGCACGGAAATCCCGTCGATCAGGCGACGCCCGACCAGCGCATTGGTGCCGATGCGATCCCATTCCCAGCGATTGGCTTTTGCATCGGGCGTATCGCCCCAGCCCTCTGCCCAGCTTTTCGGGCCGTTCTGCTCCAGCCGCTCGGCAACCCGGTCTTTCATTAGGAAAAAGCTGCCCACGCCGCCGAAGGGAATGGCGGTATAGCGCTTGTCCACCAGGCACAGCCGCACGGCATCGCTGCCGATCGTGCCCGCCCAGATGCCAGCCCATATGGGCTGTGGCTGATCCTTGGCCTGCGCGGGCCCGGCCAATCCGGCCATTGCGACCGCCGCCAGCCAGCAAAGGAGCTTCAGCCGGTTCATCGACACTATAGCGGCGCGCACGCCATCATGAGCCATGCCAGTGCATCGGCATCCGCTGGCCCGCCCAGCTGCGGCCCGACGATTTCAAGCACCCTCGCGTGATAGTCATTCCACCATTGCCGTTCCTGCGCCGTCAGCAGGCTGGCCTCCACAAGCGTGCGATCAATGGGTGCCCAGGTCAGATTTTCAAACCCCAGATAGGGCCCTTCGGCGCCATCAATAGCGCGGTCTTCGACCAGCACCAGATTTTCGATGCGGATGCCATATTCGCCCGCCTTGTAATAGCCCGGCTCGTTGGAAAGGATCATGCCGGGACGCAACGGCTCTTCCGTACCCGCCTGGCCGCCTGCAGACTTTGCGATGCGCTGCGGCCCTTCGTGCACGGCAAGGAAACTGCCGACGCCATGGCCCGTGCCATGAGCATAATCGAGGCCCGCGGCCCACAAATGCATGCGCGCCAGCGTATCGAGCTGTGATCCGCGCGTGCCCGCTGGAAACGTCGCCATCGCAAGCGCAATATGCCCTTTGAGCACGCGGGTGAAGCGATCCTTCATTTCAGCCGTGGGCTGCGCTGCGCCATCCGGCGTGCCGACCCAGACGGTGCGCGTCACATCGGTGGTGCCATCCAGATATTGGCCACCGGAATCGACCAGATAGATGCTTGCCGGGGCAATCGGGCGATTGCTGGCTTCGTCCACCTTGTAATGCGGGCTGGCGCCATTTGGCCCTGCTGCCGAAATCGTATCGAAGGACAGATCCTTCAGCATGCCGGTGTCGGCGCGAAAGGCCTGCAGCCTCGCAGCGGCGGAAAGCTCGGTCTCGGTGCCCGCAGGTGCCGAGATCGAAAGCCAGTGGAGAAAGCGGGTCAGCGCCGCCCCGTCGCGCGCCTGCGCGGCGCGGTGCCCGGCCTGCTCCACCGGATTTTTCATGGCCCGCGGCAGGACACTGGGATCGCGCCCGGCGACGATCTTCGCGCCTGATTGCGCCAGCCGTTCGAAAATTGCGGCCACGGCCCGTTCCGGATCGACCCGCACCTGCTTGCCATGAAGCGTGGCCAGATCCTCCGAAAAGCTGGCCTTGTCGTGAATGCGCACGCCATTGCCCAGATGCTGGCGCACCGCGTCGGTCATTTTTTCGGGCGCGACATAAAGATCGGCCGTGGCATCGGCGTGCAGGATGGCAAAGGAGAGCGCGACCGGCGTGCGCGGCACATCCTTGCCGCGAATGTTGAACGTCCATGCCACCGAATCGAGCGCGGAGAGCACGGCTGCATCCTCGCCAGCGGCTGCCAGCGCGTCCGCCATGGCAGTGCGCTTGTCGGCGCTGGATTGCCCGGCGTAACGCTCTTCGTGAACCACCAGCGGCGCTGGCGATGGCGCGGGCCGATCCGTCCACACGGCATCGATGGGGTTGCGCGCCACCGCCACCAGCGCTGCCCCTTTTGCCGCGAGCGCCCGGGTGGCGGCATCGACGAATGCCTGGGTGTGCAGCCAGGGATCATAGCCGATCCGCGCGCCGGCGGGCGCATGCTCCTTCAGCCACTGCGCCATGCTGGTATCCGGCACCGATTGATATTGCCAGTGCGCGCCATCGACCTGCTCGCGCACCTGGAGCGTATAACGGCCATCAACGAAGATCGCGGCTTCTTCGGAAAGCACGACCGCACTGCCCGCCGAGCCGCCAAAGCCGGTGAGCCACGCCAGCCGCTGTGCATAATCGCCGACATATTCGCTCATATGCTCATCACAGATGGGCACGACAAAGCCGTCCAGCCGTTCTGCCGCCAATTGCTCGCGCAGCGCCTTCAGCCGATCTTCATAGGTGGACATTTGCAATCCCTTTGCTAGCAGTGGCGCATCTATAGCAGAGGAAAGCCCGCATGAAACCTTCCATCTACGCCGCCGGCCTTGGCCTTTCCCTCTTGCCGCTGGCAGCGCATGCAACCGCAGAAAGCACGCCCCCGACCATGACCACCACCGCAGCCGCCGCGCAGGCAGCGCCCGCTCCTGATGCAGGCACCACCCCGCCCATTGCCGAGCAGCGGCCCCACAGCGTGACGCTGCACGGAAAAACGCTGTCCGACCCGTGGAACTGGCTGCGGGATCAGAGCTATCCCAAGGTCGATGATGCCGATGTGCTGGCCTATCTCAATGCCGAAAATGCCTATTTCGAGGCGAAAATGGCCCCGCATGCCAAGCTGGTGGACAGCATTTTCGAGGAAATGAAAGGCCGCATCAAGGAGGATGACGCCAGCGTGCCGCAAAAGGACGGCAACTGGCTGTACTGGGTCGAATATGAAAAGGGCGCGCAATATAAGAAATGGTATCGCAAGCCCGTGGCGGGTGGCGAAAAGCAGCTGATCCTCGACGAAGTGGCGCTTGCCAAGGACAAGCAATATTTCCGCCTCGGCGCGCTTTCGGTCAGCCCCAATGGCAATCTGCTTGCCTTTTCAGTCGACGACAATGGCTCTGAACGGTTCGAGCTGCGAGTCAAGGATCTGACAACGGGCACCATGCTGCCTGATGTCATTCCCGGAACGCTCTCTGCCATTGTGTGGACCAGCGACAACAAGGGGTTCCTCTATGGCCTCGCCAATGAAAACTGGCGCACCGACAATGCCCGCTGGCACAAGCTGGGCGACGACCCCAAAAATGATGTCGTCCTCTATCAGGAAAAGGATATCGGCTTTGGTGTCGGCATCGGCAAGACATCATCCGAAAAATGGCTGATCATCGGCACAGGCGACAATGAAACCAGCGAGGTGCGCCTGCTGCCCGCGGACAACCCCGGCGCAACCCCGATCCTGGTCGCGCCGCGCAAGAAGGGCCGCGAATATTCCGTCGATGAAGCCAATGGCAAGCTCTACATCCACAGCAACGACACGCATGTGAACTTCCGGCTGGCGACGGCCACGCTCGACAATCCGGGCAAATGGACCACGCTGATCCCGGGATCGGACAATTTCTACATGACCGGCGTCTCGCTGTTCAAGGATTTCTTCGTGGTGCAGGGGCGCGAGGCGGGCCTCGATCAGATCGCGATCCACAGCTACAAGACGCCCAAGAAAGGCGAGCGCATCCGCTTTGCCGAGGGCAGCTATGTCGCCGGGCTTTCGAACAATCCCGAATTTGATACCAAGCTGCTGCGCCTGAGCTATGAATCGATGGTCACGCCCGATACCGTCTATGATTATGACGTGACGACCAAGACGCTGAAAAGCCTGAAAGTTCAGGAAATTCCATCGGGCTATGATGCCAGCCAATATGTGACCGAGCGGGTGATGCTGCCCGCGCGTGATGGCACCATGGTGCCCGCATCGCTGCTCTACAAAAAGGGCCTCAAGAAGGATGGCAATGCGCCGGTGCATCTCTATGCCTATGGCGCTTATGGCTATGCCGTGCCGCCGGGATTTTCGACCACCCGGCTCAGCCTGGTCGATCGCGGCTTCATCTATGCGATTGCGCATATCCGCGGCGGCGATGATCTCGGGCGCAACTGGTATCTCCAGGGCAAGGCATTTCAGCGCAAGAACACGTTTACGGACTTTGTCGACGTCGCCAAGGGGCTGATCAGCAAGGGCTATACCCGCCCTGGCCGCATTTCCGCGCAAGGCGGCTCGGCAGGCGGGCAGGTGATGGGCGTGATCACCAATATGGAGCCGCAGCTCTGGGGTGCGGTGATCGCCAACGTGCCGTTCGTCGATGTGATCAACACCATGGTGGACAAAACCCTGCCGCTGACGCCCGGTGAATGGCCCGAATGGGGCAACCCGATCACGGACAAGAAGGCGTTTGAGTATATGTTGTCCTACAGCCCGTATGACAATGTGGGGGCCAAGGCCTATCCGCCGATCATGATCACGGCCGGCCTGAATGATCCGCGCGTCACCTATTGGGAGCCGGCCAAATGGGCCGCAAAGCTGCGCGCCAATTCGACCAGCAGCAACCTCATTCTGCTCAAGACCAACATGGGCGCGGGCCATGGCGGCAAATCGGGCCGGTTTGACAGCCTGCGTGAAGATGCCGAGGAGTTCGCCTTCCTGATCACGCAGCTGGGGCAAAACGAAAAGGGCGCAAAATAGCAGGGGGTCCGGCTCGGCCTTCCATAGCCGCGTCGGCCCGCGCACGCATCAGGGCAGCAGCCCGCGCTCCCGCAGATCTGCCCGCAATGCCGGTGCATCGCGGAAAGGGTGGCCAATGAAGCCTTCGGCCTCCGCCGCGGCGACATTGGCTGCCAGATCGTCGATGAAGATCGCATCGCGATTGCCAATGCCAAAGCGGCGCCGGGCCAGCCGGAAAATCGCCGGATCGGGCTTGACCAGCTGCTCCACCCCGGAAACAATGATATCCTGAAACAGATCGAAAACAGGTGCCGTGGGGCGAAACATCGCCCAGAATTCGGCCCCGAAATTGGTGATGCCGTAAATCGGTACGCGGGCCTTGTGCAGGTCTGCGACAAGATTGGCCATGCCCGCCACCGGCGCAAAGATGGTTTCGTTGAAACGGGTGCGATAGGCTGTGATCAGATGCGCGTGATCGGGAAATGCGGCCACCCGTTCGGCCACCATGTCGTCCAGCGGACGCCCGGCATCATGCTGGAAATGCCATTCGGGCGTAATGACGGTGCTGAGAAACCAGTCCAGCTCGTCCGGGTCTGCGATCAGCTTTTCGAAAAGTGCTCTGAGCGACCAGTGATAGAGCACGTTGCCAACGTCAAAAATGACGGCAGCAGACACAGGCCCGGCGTTCAGCCCTGGCGCGCTTTGAAGCGGCGGTTGGTCTTGTTGATCACATAGGTGCGGCCACGGCGACGAATCACGCGGTTATCCCGGTGGCGATCCTTGAGTGATTTCAGCGAGTTGCGGATCTTCATTGGTCCAGCTTTCAAATCTGTATCGAGCGTGATTCTGCGCACGGCGCGTCTGATGAAGGCGGGCCGATACGGAGAAGCGCCCAGAAAGTCAACTGCGCGCGGGCCATTTCGCCGGATAAAGTGCAGCGGGATTGGAATGGCGACAAATTGCGCCTATCCTGTGCGCATGACATGGCCTTGCCAAGGAGAGCCACGATGCGTCGCCCTGCCCGTTTCACGCTGAGCGCGATTGCGTTCTTTGCGCTGTCGGCCTGCCAGACCGCGGTCGCCCCGGTTCAGGTGACCCGCTTTCACACCATTGCGCCCGCGACCAACTATGCCGCGCTCAGCTTTGCGATTGCAGCCCCGCCGGCCGGCACGCTCGACGAGGCGACCTATCAGGAGGCGGTGCGCCGCGAAATGCAGAAAATCGGCTATCAGTCGGCAGGCACTGGCGCAGCGCCGAATCTGCTGGTGCAGGTGACCAGCAGCCGCGATGTGCTAGGTGCCGCCGCACGCCGTTCGCCCGTCTCCGTCGGGGTCGGCGGCAGCACCGGCAGCTATGGCAGCGGCGTGGGCATCGGCATTGGCTTCAACCTAGGCGGACGGCCAAAGGATGTGATTGTGACGCGCCTCTCCGTCAGCATCCGCAATGCAGCCGACAACAGGCCGGTGTGGGAGGGACGCGCCGAGGCCCAGGCCCGCGACGGCACCCCCGCGGCGCAGCCGGGGCTGGCGGCAGCCAAGCTGGCAGCGGCACTTTTTTCCGCATATCCGGGTGAAAGCGGCAAGACCGTCATCGTGCCCTAGAGCGGTTTTGCGGTCTGACGCAGCCAGAACGGCCGGTCTTACGCATTCGTTGCCTGCGATGTCTCGACCATCAGGCGACGTCACCTCAATGGACATCGCTCTGACGGGCAACGGCCACAAATGCACCCGGCCATCGTGGCATGCGCCAAAATGGCCCAAGCGCCTAACCGCTTGTTTACCGTTGTGCGGCTATTTTGCATGTTACATGCGGTAGAACACAATCACGCAAAGCGGCGCAGGCATATGATGGACGCGAACGAAAACATTCTGGTGGACATGCTGGCGTTTCGCACGATGCGCACGCAGCTCGGCGCCAATTTCGTGCGCATTCTCGGCTATTTCCGGGAGGATGGCACCAAGGCTGTGGCGCTGATCGAGGCGGCCATGCGCGATCGCAACGCAGCCGCGCTGGTGCTGCCTGCACACACGCTCAAAGGAGAGGCCCGCCAGTTCGGCGCAGACACGCTGGCGCTGCTCGCAGAAGATATTGAGGCCTTTGCGCGCCGCTGTGTCGAATATCAGCAATCGCCGGAGGAATATCTGCCCAAGGTGGTGCAGATCAGGCCATTGTTCGAAGCAACGCTGGCCATCCTGGAAGCCGAGAGCAACCCGCTGGTGGCGCGCCGCCCGGGCTTTAGCCAGAGCACGCCGCTCAAAGGGGCGATCCGCTAGAGCGATATCCAATCAGGTGGAATCACCTGATGGTCAAGGCATCGCGGCAAACCGACAGCCTGGGGTTTGCTCGCCTTCAGCTTGCCTGCGCCTTTTGCCAGGGCTGGACTTCCCGCCGGGCCAGCGTGCGCCACAGCCATTCAAGCGGGCCATAAGCATGGCGCGCCAGCCAGGGCTTTGACCACAGCAGCATCAGCGCGCACATCACGGCCACCACGCCATAAATCTCCACCCGGCCAAGCAGGCCAAACAGCCCGAACCCGTAGCCATAGAACAGCGTCGTCATGATGATGCTGGTGCCGAGATAATTGGTGAAGGCCGCCCGCCCCGCCGCCACGATCCGCTGCACCAGTGGGGTTTGCAGCCGCGGCTTGAGCCAGATGACCAGCGCGGGCGCATAGGCTATGCCCAGCAGCGTATCAAAGGGCATGGTCCAGATCATGCTCGTGGTAAAGGTGGTGACGGTGTCAAAGCCGGAGCGTACGACGACAATGGCCGCGGCAACCAGCCCGATGATCGCCGGCAGCGCCAGCCGGATCGCCAGCCTGCGCGCATCGCGATCATCCCAATCGCCCTTCAGCAGGCCGTTTTTCAGCAGCGCGGCACCAAGCAGCATCAGGGCGATCGTTTCCAGGCCGAATTGCAGCAGCATGAAGAGGGGGCCGAAGAGATAATCCGGGCCGGTGCGGAAGGCGAAGGCTGTGGCATAGCTGCCGCCTGCACCAAAGGCCGCCAGCTCGCGCGCAATATCCGGGCTTTCGGGGCCCATCAGCCCGGCGCGCATATCCGCCAGCGTGCGCACCATCGCCGGATCGGCATTGGGCGCATTGCCCATGATTTCGACCATGTGGATGCTGCCCGCAACGAGCGCCCACAGGAAAAATTGCACCACGAACAGCGCAATGGCGATTTTCACCAGGCTGCGCGACGTGCGCCGGATCAGCGGATAGGCCAGCATGCCGCACAGCGCATAGAGCGCCAATATGTCCCCCATCCAGATCAGATAATAATGGATAAGGCCAAACATCAGCAAAAACAGCATCCGCCAGAAATGGGTTGCACGCCCGCTTTCGCCCTTGCGCTCTGCCTGCGCGATCACCAGCCACATCGATGCGCCAAACAGCAGCGAGAACAGCGTGCGCATCTTGCCATCGACAAGGATGAACGAGAGCAGCCAGGCAACGAAATCCGCGCCCGTGGTGCCGCCATAGGCCGCGGGATTGATATAGGCCGGAAACGGCATGGCAAAGGCGATGATGTTCATGGCCAAAATGCCCATGACCGCGATCCCGCGGATGCCGTCGAGCGTCTGAATGCGCAAGGCAGGATCATCCTGTGCATCCCCGAAAATCTGCGCAACGGATGGCTGCATATGCGGTCTCCCCGGTGGCGCGCCCCACTGGCGCGCGCCAAGCTGTATTGTTGTCACAACACAGTAAACGGCTTTGGCGCCGGCTGCAAGCGCAATGGCAGCGCTGCCCTTCAGCAGCGCCTCCTT
>CAZFYJ010000029.1:9972-14935 GCA_964523215.1 uncultured Sphingomonadaceae bacterium
CCTCCTTGCAGACATGCCTTGCCTCTTGACGAACCGGCAGGCCGGGCCGAATAAGCCGGCCATGGCCAACACACCCCAGCTCGCCCTTGATCGCCTGCGGGAGGGCAACCGCCGTTTCCTCGCCGATGAGCCGCCGCTTGGCGAACGCAGCCATGATCGCCGGCTGGCCGTGGCGCGGCGGCAGCGCCCATTTGCCGCGCTGGTGGGCTGTTCGGATAGCCGGGTTGGGCCGGAAACGCTGTTCGGCACGGGGCTGGGGGACTTGTTCATCGTGCGCAGCGCGGGCAACAGCCTGGATCGGCTGGGGCTTGGTTCGCTGGTCTATGCCGTGCAGCAGCTGGATGTCCCGCTGATCGTGGTGCTGGGCCATGAACAATGCGGCGCGGTGCAGGCTGCGATCGAGGCGGCCGAATCCGATGCGCTGCCGCACGGCGCGATGGCCGCCGTGCTCGCCCCGATCATCACCTCGGTCAAAGCCTGCTGCCGCGGCAATGCCAATGATGTGGGCCGCAACAATGTGGCGCGCACTGTTGCCGCCTTGCGCTGTTCGGGCGAACCGGCCCTCGCTGATCCGCTCGCTGCCGGGCGGCTGGGGATTGCGGGCGCCTTTTACAGCATGGCGACGGGCGCGGTCGACTTTTTCGATCTCGAGACGCGGCGGCCTGCCCGCGCTTGTGCAGGAACAACCCACTGATGGCTGATGCAATTGCCACGCTGACCTCGCCGGTCATCCTGTTTTTCGTGCTCGGCGTGCTCGCCGCCGCCGCGCGATCAGACCTTGCGGTGCCCGAACCCATGGCCAAGGCGATGTCGCTCTATCTGATGGCCGCCATCGGGCTGAAAGGCGGAGTGCAGGTCGCCGAAACCGGGATCAGCGGCCAGATGCTCGCGGCCGGGGTGGTCGGCATGCTGCTCTCCTTTGCGCTGCCGCTGATTGCCTTTGCGCTGCTGCGTGGCTTTGCCCGGCTCGATCAGCTCAATGCAGGCGTTGTCGCTGCCCATTATGGCTCGGTCAGCATCGTCACTTATGTGACCGCAAACGAGGCGCTCACCCGCAGCGGCCTTGCGCCCGAGGGCTATCTTGTGGCGGTGCTGGCGCTGATGGAGACGCCCGCGATCCTCACCGGCCTGCTGCTGGCCAAGCGCGCCAGCGCGACCGCGCCTGCCGTCGCGCCCCATGGAGCCATGGCGGCGGCCGCTGCGCCTGCGCCGGGCAGCCATTTGTGGCGCGAGGTGTTCCTCAATGGATCGGTGGTGCTGCTGCTGGGTGCGTTCGTCATCGGCCTCATCATCGGGCCGGACAAGTATAAGCCGATTTCGCCGCTCTTCACCGCGGGTTTTTCGGGGGTGCTCTGCCTCTTCCTGCTCGATATGGGGCTGATCGCCGCACGACGGCTGCGCGAAAGCCGGGCGATGAACTGGCGGCTGGCGGTCGTTGCGATCCTGGTGCCGCTGATCAACGGCAGCATCGGCCTTGCCGCTGCCATCCTGCTGGGCCTTGGCGTCGGCAGCGCCGCTGCCTTTGCCATCCTGTGCGCCAGTGCATCCTATATCGCCGTGCCCGCCGCGATGCGCATGGCGATGCCCCAGGCCGATCCCGGCATTTATCTCTCCATGTCGCTGGCGGTCACCTTTCCGTTCAATATCGTGATCGGCATTGCGCTGTTCACGTCGCTCGCCCAGGCGCTGGCAGGATAGGAGCTGCACATGGTCGAACTGGTTCGCCGCAAGCGCATCGACATATTGGTAGACGCACCCCTTTCGGAGTGGCTGGCCGAAGTCGCCGCCAGCGTCGGCATTGCGCATCACACGCTGCTGCCGGTGCATTCCGGCAAGGGGCTGAGCGGGGCCTGGCGCGACGAGGATGTGTCTGGCGCGCTGGCCAAGCGCATGTTCATCGCGATTGCCAATGATGCCAAGGTGCAGGCGCTGATCGATGCGCTGGCGCCGCATCTTTCCAGCTATGGGCTGGTTGTGACCATCGCCGATGTGGATGTTGTGCGCGGGGATCGGTTTTAGCGCGGTTTTCCGATCTGACGCAGCCAATTCGACCCCGCCAGCTTATCCGCATGCCGCAATGTCCTGACCATCAGCAGAGACCACCTGATCGGACATCGTTCTAGCCGCTCTCCCCGCCATAGCGGGCCTTCAGCATGGCCCACGCTGCACGCAGGCCCAGTGCTTCGCCCCCTTTCGGCCGCCCCGGCTTTGCCGCCGGCATCCAGGCAAATGTATCCAGATGCGCCCAGGCCTGCCCCGGCACCACAAATCGCTGCAGAAACAGCGCCGCCGTGATTGCCCCGGCAAGCCCGCTGCTGCCCGCATTGTTCACATCGGCCACATCGGATTTCAGATATTCGTCATAGCCCGCCCACAGTGGCAGCCGCCACAACGGATCGCCCGCCGCCTGCCCCGCCGCCAGCAGCGCCTCTGCAACCGCATCGTCATTGGCAAACAGCGCCGGGAGGTCTGGCCCCAGCGCCACCCGCGCCGCGCCCGTGAGCGTTGCAAAATCGATCATCAGATCGGCCGGGCTTTCCTGCGCCTTTGCCATGGCATCGGCCAGCACCAGCCGCCCCTCTGCATCGGTATTGCCGATCTCGACATGCAGCCCGGCCCGGCTCCGGTAGATGTCGCCCGGACGCATTGCCTCGGCCGAAATGGCGTTTTCCACCGCTGCGATCAGCAGGTGCAGCCGCACCGGCAGCTGCCGCCCCATGATCAGCTGGGCCAGCGCAAGGGCATGGGCCGCCCCGCCCATATCCTTCTTCATCAGCAGCATGCCCGCGGCCGGCTTGATATCCAGCCCGCCTGAATCAAAGCACACGCCCTTGCCGATGATGACCAGCCGGGGATGCGCAGGATTGCCCCATTCGAGCTCGATCAGCCGGGGGGCGCGCGGCTTGCTCGCTGCCTTGCCAACGGCGTGGATCAGGGGAAAGCCTTGTTCCAGCGCCTCGCCCTTGGTGATGCGCAGCCGGGCCGCATGTGCCTGTGCCAGCGCCTCGGCAGTGTCTGCCAGCTCTGCCGGGCCAAGATCGGACGCCGGCATGTTGACCAGATCGCGCACCATCGCAACGGCGGCAGCCATCGCCAGCTGCTCGTCCCGCGCCGCCACATCGGGAATCAGCAGCGTGCGTATGCCCACGGCCTCCTGATCGGCCGCGCGATAGCGGCTGAACCGGTGCTGCGCGAGCAACCAGCCGAGCGCGGCGGGCCCGGCGGGCAGCATGGCCCCGGTGCCGTGGCGGACCAGCCGGTAGCGCCCGGCGGGCAGCGCCTCGGCCAGCTTGGCCAGTGCCCACGGGTCGAGTGACTCCGGGCTCGCCACCGCGACAATCACGCGCCAGCCGTCGCCCGCCGCATCGGGGAGAATGAGATGCTGGCCTGCCGCGCCCGTAAAGCGCATCGCGGCGGCATGATTGCGCACCACCGCCGGCTGTGCCGCGAGCCAGGCTTCATGCTCTGCGGGTATCATCAGGGTGATGGTGATGGCGCTCTGGCCCTGATCGGCAACCAGGGTTTCGGAAAAATCAGTCATTCAGCTTCACTAGGCACCCACCGCGCAAAAGCAATGGCCACACTTATGCGGGGGCAATCTGCACCCGATCGGCAGCAGCAATAGCGGGTGACGCGTCCGCTGCGGCACGACCGAACGCAAGGCTGCCATCGGCAACCGCATGGTGGCGCAATGTGACCAGATCGATGGCGTAGTTCTGGCGCAGCTTCCACGGCGCGCGCGATCCCTGCTTGGGCAGATAATGGAGCGCACGCTGCACATAGCCTGAGGAAAAATCGAGCATCGGCTCTGGCTCCAGCGGCTTGTCCGGCTCTGGCGTCGGGATGGCATAATCAAGCCCGTGCGCATCGAGATAGCGGAGCAGGCGGCAGATATATTCGGCGGTCAGATCCGCCTTCAATGTCCAGCTCGCATTGGTATAGCCAAAGGTGATCGCGAAATTGGGCACACCGGAAAACATCACGCCTTTGTGATTGAACCGCGTTGAAAAATCGACTGGCTGCCCATCAATGTTGATCTGCGCCCCACCCGCTACCTGAAGCTGGAGGCCGGTTGCCTTCACGATGATGTCGGCATCGATGGCGCTGCCGTCTTCAAGCGTGATGGCGCTGCGCCCGATATCGGCAATCCGGCCCGTCACCACGCTTGCCCGCCCCTCGCGCACGGCAACGAACAGATCGGCATCGGGGACAAGGCACACCCGCTGATCCCATGGGTTATAGCTGGGCGTGAAATCGCGAAGATCTGCCTGCGGCCCGAGATGCGCCGCCGCCTCTTTCAGAAACATGCGTTTCAGCCAGTGCGGACGCCGACGCGCAATCTGGAAAAAGGTCATCCCCATCAGGATGTTTTTCCAGCGCGTCAGGAAATAGGCGAATTTGCCGGGGAAAATCCGGCGCAGGGCAAGCGCAAAGCCATCTTCTGCCGGGCGCGCGACAATCCAGGTCGGGCTGCGCTGCAGCATGGTCACATGTGCTGCCGTCTTTGCCATTTCGGGCACGATGGTGACGGCGGTTGCCCCGCTGCCGATCACGACCACGCGCTTGCCCGCATGATCCAGATCGTCCGGCCAGAATTGCGCGTGGATCAGCCGGCCGCGAAAGCGCTGTTCGCCGGGCAACGCCGGATCATGGCCGGTCTCGTAGCTGTAATAGCCCGAACACATATAGAGAAAGCGGCAGGGCTGCACGCTGCTGCTGCCATCGCCGTGGGCAAGCTGCACCAGCCACAGCGCCAGCCGACTGTCCCAATCGGCAGAAACCACCCGCGTGTTGAACCGGATCTTTGGCGTGATGCCATATTCATCGGCCGTTTCGCGCACATAAGCAAGGATGGCGGGCGCATCGGCAATCGCCTTGCGCTCCTTCCACGGCTTGAAGCGATAGCCCAGCGTGTGCATGTCGCTGTCCGAACGGATGCCGGGATAGCGAAACAAATCCCACG